>SVSX01000051.1 GCA_015064085.1 Oscillospiraceae bacterium
CGACAGCGGGCTTTACGGGATCGTCCGCCACCCGATGTACGCCGTGACGGTATGGCTCTTTCTCTCGATCCCACTTGTGCTTGGCTCGATCTGGGCATTCTTCTGCTTTTTGCCCTACGTCGCCGTGATCGTTGTGCGAATACTCAACGAGGAAAAGCTGCTCGAGGAGGAGCTTGAAGGGTACAGAGAGTATAAAAAGCGTGTGAAATACCGACTTTTTCCCTTTGTATGGTGACAAGGCTGTCAGGCGGTGAAGTAAAGTTTTTTGAAGGTTTTTGCAAATTTGATTGACAAAAAGCGACAAAAGGAGTATAATGAACTTATTAACTGGAAGGTGAGGGCTGTTTATGAATTTTTTGGAGGAACGTATTTTGAAGGACGGACTCGTAAAAGAGGGAAACGTGCTTAAGGTGGATACCTTTCTTAACCACCAGATGGACGTTGAGCTTCTCGACGAGATCGGCAAGGAATTTCACAGGCGCTTTGCGGACGTAAATATAACCAAGGTGCTGACGATAGAGGCGTCGGGTATCGCGATCGCCTATGCTGTCGCTCGCTGCTTCGGTGTGCCTATGGTGTTTGCGAAAAAGGCAAAAAGCATTAATATAGACGGCGATATGTATACCGCCGAGGTCGAATCCTTTACTCATAAAAACAAAAATCAGGTCATCGTTTCAAAGAAGGTCCTGTCAAGCGACGACCGTCTTCTGATCGTAGACGATTTTCTTGCTAACGGCTGCGCGCTGCAGGGGCTCATATCGATCGCTGAGGCGGCTGGAGCAAGCGTTGAGGGAATCTGTATCGTCATCGAGAAGGGATTTCAGTATGGCGGCAGAAGCATAAGAAACCTCGGATACCGTCTTGAATCTCTGGCTATCGTCGAATCGATGGATCACGAAACGCAAACGGTGGTCTTCCGCGATCAATCCGAATAAATTTGTCTTATCGATGAATAAAAAAAGAATATTTTATTATTCTTTTTCGTCAAATTATTGACAAGAGCGACAAAAGATGCTATAATTTTGTCGTATATATTTTTCGCGCGGCTTTTCGCGCGGGTAATTTATGGTTTATAAGGCTTGTCCTTGTAAATAAATAAAAGTTTTTTTAGGAGGAATCCACATCATGTCCAAGAAAATCTTATCTTTGGTCCTGGTACTCGTTATGCTTTGCAGTGTTGCTTGCACATTCAGCTCCTGCGGCGGCGCGAATAAGGACATCAAGGCAGCGCTGATCTGCCTCCACGGTGACAGCTCGACCTACGACAAGAACTTTATTGACGCTTTCAAGCAGGCTTGTGCCAATAAGGGTCTTTCCGAAGAGAACTACACCATCATCACCGATATCCCCGAGGGTACGGAGTGCTATGACAAGGCCGCTGACTTTGCTGACAACGGCTACGACGTTGTTTTTGCTGACTCGTTCGGCCACGAGGCTTATATGATCCAGGCAGCAAAAGAGTTCCCCAAGGTACAGTTCTGCCACGCAACAGGTACAAAGGCTCACACAGAGGGTCTTGCAAACTACCAGAACGCATTTGCATCTATCTATGAGGGTAGATACCTTGCAGGTGTTGCCGCAGGTCTTAAGCTCGTTGAGCTTTACGGCGACGCAGAGGGCAAGGTTTCCGATGAAAACGCAAAGATCGGTTACGTAGGCGCACATCCCTATGCAGAGGTTGTTTCGGGATACACATCCTTCTACCTCGGCGCAAAGAGCGTAGTTCCGAACGCAACAATGGAAGTTCGTTACACAGGCTCTTGGTATGACGAGACCGCAGAGAAGACAACTGCAGAGGCTCTCATCAACGCAGGCTGCAAGCTCATTTCTCAGCACGCTGACTCTATGGGCGCTCCCACAGCTTGTGAGAACGCAAACGTTCCCAACGTTGCTTACAACGGCGCAACAGGTAAGAACACATTCGTTATCGCATCCAGAATTGACTGGGTTCCTTACTTCGAGTATATGCTTGACTGCGTAATGAAGGGTGAGGATATCGCTGCTGACTGGACAGGCACACTTGCTAACGGCGCAGTTAAGATCACCGCTCTCGGTAACGCTGCAGCAGCAGGTACACAGGAAAAGCTTGACGCAGTTGCTGCTAAGCTTAAGGACGGTTCTCTCAAGGTATTTGATTGCGCAACCTTCACAGTTAACGGCGCAAACCTTACCGAGTACCTCGCAGACGTTGACGACGCAGGCGACTTTGTTCCCGAGACCAACGTTATCAAGACAGAGAACGGCGTCACATTCTTCGATGAGAGCGCAAACCGTTCCGCTCCTTACTTCGATATCCGCATCGACGGTATTACCGAGGTTAAAGGTTAATTAAGTATTCTTTTGCCGATCGACAGGATTAGTTTGTGATCGGCGTCGTAAAAGCATAAGGGTTGTCGTTTTGGCGGCAACCCTTATGCGATAGATGTCCATGCCTTATATACCCTATATATGAAGGAGAAAATTTGTGGAAAAGCAAACAGTGATTGAGCTTCGCGGTATTACCAAGCGATTTGGCGCGAGTGTCATTGCGAACAATAACGTCTCAATAGACGTTAAAAGGGGAGAGATCCTCTCTGTTCTTGGAGAGAACGGCTGCGGAAAAACCACCCTTATGAATATGCTTGCGGGCATATACTATCCCGATGAGGGAACAATACTTATTCACGGCGAGGAGGCAAGTATCCGCTCTCCGAAGGATGCCTTCCGTTACAATATCGGTATGATACACCAGCACTTTAAGCTGATCGACGTATTTACCGCTGCGGAGAACATCGTTATCGGTACAGGTGACGGTGAGAAATATGATATTAAAGCTGCAAAGACCCGTATTAGCGAAATGAGCAAAAAATACGGATTTCATATAGAATTAGATAAAAAAGTTCACGAGATGTCGGTGTCGGAAAAGCAGACGGTTGAGATCGTCAAGGCGCTTTACCGAGGAGCTGACGTGCTTATTCTCGATGAGCCCACCGCGGTTTTGACTCCTCAGGAGATCGACCGTCTTTTCGACGTGCTCCGCGCAATGCGTGAGGACGGAAAATCTGTTATAATAATCACACATAAGCTCAACGAGGTTATGGCGATATCCGACCGTGTGACGGTCCTCAGAAAGGGCGAACACGTTAAGACGGTAAATACCTCCGAGACCAACGAGAAGGAGCTTGCGGATATGATGGTGGGACAGAAGGTCACGCTTAATATCGACCGTCCGTTGCCCGAAAACAGTGAGCTTCGTCTTGAGGTAGAGAAGCTTACACTTGCGGGCAATGAAGGACATCTGGTGCTTGATGACGTCAGCTTCAACGCGTACAGCGGCGAGATCCTCGGTATCGCGGGTATAGCCGGAAGCGGTCAGAGGGAGCTGCTTGAGTCGATCGCGGGACTTCACCATCTGCAAAACGGAAGCGTTACATATTACAATCCCAAAAAGGACAAGCCGATCACCTTCTATCACAAAACCTTTGAGAGAGTAATGGAGCTCGCCCACGAGGGAATGCTCCGTTATGCTGACGGCAGAGATTTTACAGGTAAGGATGAGAACGGAAAGCCCCTCTCCAAGAAGGTTATTTCCGCGCAGGTAAACGCGGGGGAGATATTCTTCAAGGAGGACGAGATCATCAACCTGAGAGAGCAGACACCTCTGCAGATCCGTGAGCTCGGTGTGCGCTTCTCCTTTGTGCCCGAGGACCGTCTCGGAATGGGTCTTGTCGGCGATATGGATATTACCGATAATATGATGCTCCGCAGCTACCGCCGCGGAAAATCGGTTTTTGTTGACCGTAAAGCGCCCGAGGATCTTGCGAATGAGATCGTTGAGAGCCTTCAGGTCGTAACACCTAACACCCACACACCTGTGCGCCGTCTTTCGGGCGGTAACGTACAGAAGGTGCTTGTCGGACGCGAGATAGCGGCAGGACCGAAGGTCCTTATGGCGGCATATCCCGTTCGCGGTCTTGATATCAACTCGTCTTATACTATTTACAACCTTCTCACCGAGCAGAAGAAGAGCGGTGTTGCCGTTATCTTCGTAGGCGAGGATCTGGATGTGCTTCTGTCACTCTGCGACCGTATTATGGTCATCGCGGGTGGTAAGGTTATGGGTACGGTAGACGCACGTAAGGCAAAGAAGGAGGATATAGGTCTTATGATGACGGGTGCTGTCCTTAAAGAAGAAAATCAAGAGGGAGGAAGCTTATAAAGCGGTTCGTATATGAAAAATCAACAAACGAAACAAAATCAGATAAAAAAAGAGCCGTTGCTCCGTCTTGTCAAGAGAGACGCGCTCTCGGCTAAGAAGATCATTCTGATCTACGCTATCGCGATCGTTGTGAGCCTTTTGCTCTCCTCGGTCATCTGCTCACTCTTTTCCTCAAAAAATCCTCTGGATTTCTTCGCATCGCTCTTTAACGGAGCTCTCGGCTCTTCGCGCAGGATCTGGCTGCTTCTGCAGGATACCGCGTTGCTTCTCGGAGTCGCTGTAGCCCTTGTTCCCGCGTTCAAGATGAAATTCTGGAATCTCGGCGGTAACGGACAGATACTTGTCGGTTGCCTTGCGGCGGTCTCCTGTATGTTTTATCTCGGCGGTAAGCTTCCCGACCCTCTGCTCATTCTCCTTATGACGGTGGCAAGTATCGTGGCGGGAGCTGTATGGGGTGTTCTTCCCGCTATCTTCAAGGCGCTCTTCGGTACAAACGAGTCGCTCTTTACACTTATGCTCAACTACATAGCCACAGGACTTGTGTCTATGTTCATTACGATCTGGGTCAAAAGCGGATCGGGCGTCCTCGAGCCGATAAAATTCGGTAATTTCCCCAACCTTTTCGGAAATAAGCATCTGCTTACTGTTCTGGTATTCCTTATTCTCGCCGTAATGATGTATATTTACCTTAAATATACCAAGCACGGCTATGAGATCGCCGTCGTGGGTGATAGCCCCAATACCGCGAAATATATCGGTATCGACGTCAGAAAGGTAATAATCCGCACAATGGTCATTTCAGGCGCGCTTGCGGGTATTGTTGGACTCTTCCTTGCGGGAGGCATTCATCACACTATCAGTACCGCATCGGCAAATAATATGGGATTTACCGCTATTATGGCAACCTGGCTTGCAGCCTTCAATCCCCTTATAATGATAGGAACTTGCTTCTTTATCATCTTTATTTCGAGAGGTATGGTAGAGGTCAGAGGTAACTTTGGCTTCACTAATGACAGTATCGCGAATATTGTTATCGGTCTTGTGTATTTCTGCGTTATCGCTTGTAGCTTCTTTATCACCTATCACGTTGTTTTCAGACAGGGAAGCGCAAAAAACGTAAAAACTGACGAAAAGAAAGGAGATAAATAATTATGACGCTCTTTTTCGTGTCAGCAATATCAATTGCTACCGTCCTTTTGTACGGCTGTGTCGGTGAGATAATCACCGAAAAGGCGGGACACCTGAATCTCGGTATCCCCGGCATTATGTGTATAGGAACAGCGGGAGGCTGTCTTGGCGTTTCGCTTTATATGGGAGGACTCTCGTCTCCCGCGGAGGATGCCTCGTGGCTTCTTCTCGTGCTTATCTCTCTGCTTTTCTCATTGGTGTTTGCGGCGGCACTCGGTGGAATATACGCGCTTCTGACGGTAACCCTTCGCTGCAATCAGAATATTACAGGTCTCGCTATCACGATTTTCGGTAGCGGAGCGACCAACTTCATAATGTCATTTGTAGACAGAACTCACTTTGATTTCGCAGGCAAGCTGATCTCCTCCTCGCTCCCCTTTGCGGAGCGTCTCGGAGGCTTCGGACGTGTGGTATTCGGACACGGTATATTCGTTTACCTCGCTATAGCAGCGGCGATCATCTGTGCCATCGTGCTGAATAAAACACGTATGGGACTTCATCTGCGTGCGGTGGGTGAGAGCCCCGCAACCGCGGACGCGGCGGGAATCAACGTCGTTCTCTATAAATACGTGGCTATAATTTCGGGAAGTGCGATAGCAGGCTTTGGCGGCTTCTACTATATTATGGACTATATCAAGGGAAGCTGGGAAAATGCTGCCACCATCGAATCCTTCGGTTGGCTCGCGATCGCCCTCGTTATCTTTGTGCTTTGGAAGCCTAATATAGGTATTCTCGGTGCGTTCCTGTTTGGCGCTTGCTATATCGTGGCATTCGTTATTCCGAACATCACACCTACCCAAAGAGAGATCATCAAGATGCTGCCTTACGTTGTAACGATCGCGGTGCTTATTCTTATCAGCATTCGCAAAAAGCGTGAGCATCAGCCCCCCGCGTCGTTGGGTCTTCCTTATTTCCGTGAGGACAGATAAGATAAATAATTTTTCGGGGCTCGACGTACGCCTGTACGCCTCACGCCCCGAAGAACGACGCTTCTTGCTCAAATCTGACTATCCCCTAAACGAGGCTGTCACAAATCAGCATTTGTGACAGCCTCGTTTTGTTTATATTCCGTAAGTTCCCGTCAGTGGATCTTTGAAAATGCTGATCTCGGGTGTCGCGAAGGTAAAGACAGCAAAGAGAAGGGCGATCACGCAAAGGGTTGCAATAGCCAATTTCGGCGATCTGCAACGAAGCTTTTCTTCATTGAAGAGCTTTGTTTCGTAAATATACGCGATCGCGGCAGAGATGAAGAAAATTGCAATGTTGATCCAATCGGGAGACCTGCCGAAGACACCGTTATAGGTGTAAAATATCACAGGGATCAGAATAATTCCGAGTAGAATACCGCGGAGCTTCACACACCAGAAGTCCTCTCTGTCGCGGAAGAAAAAGCTTTGCACTATCGCGAAAATAAACATAGGCACAAAGAGAAGCTTCATATGCTCCCAGGTCGATTCGTTCACTCCCGAGATAGGAGCGATCCACACCGCCTCACCGAGCCAATCATAAAGAAAATGCAGCAAAGTACCGCCGAAAGACGTGAAAGCAAACCCCAAAAGCTGCCAGAGTCCAATTGATCTTTTCATAATTTCACCTACATAAATATTCTTATGAAAAGTATATTCGAGAGGAGAAGGGGATATGCTGTTAATTTTTTGTATTCTACTAAATAGCGGAAAGGGCTTTCTACAAACATCTTGAAGAATTGCCGAATATATGATATAATATAAAAAAAGAAAGCGAGGTGAGCTCATGCCTATAAAGATTATCAGACAAGATATAACCAAAATAA
Source organism: Oscillospiraceae bacterium (assembly GCA_015064085.1). GTDB lineage: Bacteria > Bacillota > Clostridia > Oscillospirales > CAG-272 > HGM12713. The sequence continues at coordinate 7,179 of SVSX01000051.1, forward strand.
AATGCGACGCGATAGTCGATCCTACAGATATACATTATTCCCACGGCGGAGGCGTTGATGCCGCTATACACGAGGCAGCAGGCGCGGAGCTTTATCACGCGTGCGTGGAACAGGGAGCTCTTGAGGTCGGAAAAGCCGTAATCACTTCTGCGTTCTCCTTGCCTTGCAAGTACGTTATACATACCGTAGGACCTCGGTGGCGTGGTGGGGAAAACGGGGAAGAATCTCTTTTGCGTTCTTGTTATCTTGAATCGCTAAAGCTTGCTACAGCGAACAAGTGTAAGAGTATAGCCATTCCTCTTATTGCCTCGGGAACGTTTGGATTTCCCAAGGACAAGGTTTTAAAGATTGCGGTTGACGAGATCAGCAATTTTCTTCTTGAGAATGAGATGCTCGTCTATATTGTCGTGTTCGACAAGACATCATATTCGATCAGCGAAAAGCTGTTCTCGGACGTCACCTCTTTTATTGAGGATACTTATGAAGACGAGCGGTTTTTGTTCAAGGCTAAACGTATGGAGATGTGCGATTGCGCGCCGTGTCCGTCGGGAAGTCTTGACGATATGCTGAGTCAAATCGACGAGAGCTTCTCACAGATGCTTCTGCGCAAGATCGACGAACGTGGAATGACCGATGCCGAGTGCTATAAAAAGGCGAACATCGACCGCAAACTGTTCTCAAAAATACGAAGCGACGTTCATTATAAGCCGAGCAAACCAACGGCACTTGCATTTGCGATATCCTTGGAACTCTCACTCGAAGAGACGGAAGATATGCTTCGCAAGGCGGGATTTGCGCTGTCGCACAGTAATAAATTCGATATCATTATCGAATACTTTATAAGCCGAGGAATTTACGATATTTATGAGATAAACGAGGTTCTGTATCAATTTGATCAGAACGGTCTGGGAGTGTGAAGTATGAAAAGAATAAAAATAACAGTTATTCGTAAGGCTAAATATGATGATTTGATAGAAAAGTATGAAAATCCCATTGAGCACGCCTGCGACATCAAAGAAGGTCAGGTCTTTATTTGCGACGGTTGGCAAAAGCCCGAAGGATTTTGTGACAGCGCGTGGGAAAGCGTATCCCCGTTTGTGATGACTCTTGCTCACGGCGGTGAAAATTTTTACGACGGTTGGATGAAGAATCCAAGATCGGCAATGATATCTTGTAATGATGGATTCCGTCCTGTAAGCTTTTATATTGAAGTGATTGAATAGGAGAGTGCTATGTTGAATTTTATTTGCTATCCAAAATGCACCACTTGCCAAAAGGCAAAAAAGTGGCTCGATGATAACAAAATCGAATACGAGTTCAGAGATATCAAGCTTGATAATCCTACGCTTGATGAGCTGACGGCGTGGTACAAGCAAAGCGGTCTTCCGCTTAAAAAGTTCTTTAATACAAGCGGTCTGCTTTATAAATCTCTCGACCTTAAAAACAAAATTCCTACAATGACAGAGGGCGAAATGCTGAATCTTCTCGCAACCGACGGTATGCTCGTGAAGCGTCCGTTACTTGTCGGTAATGATTTCGTTCTCGTTGGTTTTAAAGAAGCCGAGTGGAGCGAAAAAACAACAAAATAATTTGTCGCATACCAAGCGACCAAACCTCCTTTTGTGAGTGCTATAATTAAGGCACAAAAGCAAAGGGAGGTTTTCATTATGAAAAACAACATCACAGAAATCGTATTTATTCTTGACCGCAGTGGTTCTATGTCGGGCTTTGAAGCCGACACCATCGGTGGATTCAACTCCACCATTGAAAAGCAGAAGGAAAAGGATGGGAAAGTCTACGTTTCCACCGTTCTGTTTGACAATGAAAGTGAGGTTATTCATGACCGCGTAGAAATCGGAGAGATCAAACCCATGACCCGCGAGGATTATCAAGTGGGCGGATGTACGGCACTTTTGGATGCCGTGGGAGGCGCCATTCACCACATTGGGAACGTTCACAAATACGCTCGTCCCGAGGACGTTCCCGAACACACTATTTTTATCATCACCACCGACGGCATGGAAAATGCAAGTCATCGCTACGACAGCCGTACCGTAAAAGCCCAGATCGAGCGTCAGCGTGAGAAATACGGTTGGGAATTCATCTTCCTTGCCGCCAACATTGACGCGGTGGAAACAGCGGAGAATATCGGCATCCGCCGTGAGAGAGCTGTTAATTACACACAGGACACTGAGGGTGTGAATGTCACCTATGAGACTATGAGTGAGGCAATAATGAGTGTACGCTGTGGATGCGACCTTGACACAAGTGAGTGGCGCAAGAAACTCGACAATGATAATAAGAGGAGGAGAAAATAATGCTCGGAGCAATTTATGGAGATATCGTTGGCTCTGTCTATGAGTTCAACAATATAAGGACAAAGAATTTTGAGCTGTTCAGTGAGAAAAGCAAGTTTACCGACGATACCGTTATGACACTTGCGGTTGCCGACGCGCTTTTGCACTTGGATAAGGCGCGAGATATTGAAAGATTTAAAAATATTTTGATTGAAAAAATGCACTGCTACGGCGACAAATATCCACACGCAGGATATGGAGGGCATTTCCGCTTTTGGCTCAGTGAAAAGCAGACAGAACCCTACGGAAGCTATGGAAACGGTTTGGCGATGCGAGTCTCTCCTGTGGCGTGGTATGCAAATTCTTTGGAGGAATGCTTGGACTTTGCAAAAGCCTCCGCAGAGGTGACACATAATCATCCCGAGGGAATAAAGGGAGCTGTTTGCACGGCAGGAGCGACATATCTTGCGAGAACTGGGGCGACGATAGATGAAATCAAAACATTTGTCGCAAAGTATTATGAAATCAACTTCACGCTCGACGAGATCCGTCCGACGTATGAGTTTAACGAGACCTGTCAGGATACCGTGCCTCAGGCAATGCAAGCATTCTTTGAATCCACATCCTTCGAGGACGCGATCCGCAACGCCATCTCCATCGGCGGCGACAGTGACACCCTCGCCGCAATCACCGGAGCTGTCGCAGAAGCTTATTATGGAATGACCGATATGGAAGTGCAAGAGGTTACCTCAAGACTTGATCAAACGCTTTTGAAGATACTGACTGATTTTCGAAACAAGTTTATAGAATAAAAATCGCCGATGAGTGATCGTAAGAAATCTCATCGGCTGATTCTTTAAAATAAAATACGGTTCTATGGATTCCCTCAACATTAATACTTGCAATTTGGCGAAAAAAGCAGTATAATAAAATTGTGTATAAATGCTTTTTATAAGGTGGAGACAAGCTGATATTACGGAAACTATAAAGGATTACACGCCGTAATAAAAGCTATGAAGAAAAAGACAGCTATCGGCTGTCCTGATTAAGGAAGGAAGAAAGATATGACAGAGCTTGAAAAGATAGCATACGCAAAATCTTTTATAGACAAATTGGCAAACGGTATCAATCCCTTGGATGATACGCCGATCCCCGATGATGATATAGCGAATAACGTTCGCCTTTCACGTTGCTTTTTCTACGTGTCTTCAATTCTTCAAAAAGAAATTGACAGGGAACGGAGAAAAATTCCTAAGGAGAAGAAACCTGAGAAGCTTCCATTCTCTATCACACCCGAACAGCTTCAAGGGTTTGAATACTCTACATATCCTATTTCGGTATCCGCTATGGGTAAAAAGATCAATTGGCTAGTCAGAGAAGATATTGAAGAAAAGCGAATGGAAAAATTTTCGTATCGAAAGATCAATTATTGGCTACGCGATATTGGAATGATAGAATGGCGTGAATGGGGCAATGGAAAGTCAAAACGTTTTCCGACTCCGGAGGGCGAGGCAATCGGACTTGTTTTACAGATCTGGGAGAATTACGGTAGAAAATCTCCTGTAATTTATCTTTCGGAAGAAGCTCAACATTTTATTATTGATAATATAGAGGCGGTAATGGCAGCCGAAAAAGGAAGTCTTTCTCCCGTGACCGAGGAGGATGAAGAGGGAACAAATGATTAAAAAATGATGCACGATCCGATATTTCTCGCAGGGAAGTCGAAGGCTGTATGCGACTATGGTATTGTTTTAAAATAATTTGGAGGATGTTATGAAAAAAAGAATATTTATTGGATCGTCATTGGAATCCAGAGATTTAGCAGGCTTGTTACAGGAGGAATTCAGCAAGGAATTTGAATGTGTGCTTTGGTATGAGGATTTCTTTTCTCTTGGTAATCACTACTATACCGATTTGATCCAAAAGATCATTACCTTTGATTATGCGATTATGATCGGAGGGGAAGATGATTTTGTGAAACGCCTCTCAACGCAAACAGAAAAGATTGCTCCACGAGATAATGTTTATCTGGAGTATGGATTGTTTTCCGGAATATTGTCACCTAGTAAAGTCCTCTTATTGATGCACGAAAATTGCAAAGTTGCCAGTGACTTGTTAGGAATGTCTCTTTCGCAGTATAGGGATTCGGAGCAGGCAATTTCTGTTGCTAAGGCTTGGATCGGAAAGCAATATAACGGCAGCGCGTGTCGAGCTCTTTCCAGAAAGGATGTAGGATTAATGCCTACTGTTGGAATAGCTGTCGGATATTATTATAACTTTTTAAAGCCATTCCTCGATAAGCTATCTTCCGCTGAAACTGACAAGGATGTAAGATTAACAATTTTAGTTCCATCATTTGTTTGTGATGACGTTTCCTTTTATAAACGGTCTTTGATTAGAAGGATGAGGTTGAAAGACGATTTGATTCAGAACTTTAGAATTCTGGTCGATCCAAACGAAAAAGAGACGTTACATTTGTATGATATTCCAAGTACCATTTTGGCCTTGTTCAAGACTGTAAATTACGTGTTCGAAATCTCAGAAGGCAATACAGAAGATACATTTTGCGCGAAAGCTCGTGCTTTAGATGATTTTTATGATAATCTTCAAATATTGATTTCGAATGACTATTTGGCGAGGAGTATCGTTTCTCTGGAAAGATTTGACGAAAAATAATATGCTTAAAATGCGAGGTACATATGTTATATACTTCCAGTCAAGATTTTTTTGATAAAGCCGCTCAATGTCTCCGCCTTTCTCGTGAAGAAGAGAAGCAATGTGCAGTATTGATGAAGAACGGGGATGCCGAAGCGAGGCAGAAAATAATCAATAATTATATTCCATTTGTGGCATCATACGTCAAAAGATACTCGGGAGACAAGCCATCGCTTCAAATGGTTTACAGATGCTTGCAAGCATTGGAAAAACAGGTCGATAAATTTGATTTTTCCCAGGATAGAGAATCGTTTATTCGTCTATTGAGTTGGGTGTTACGTCAGGAAATAACAAGATATATCGCGGGTGTTTGATGCCACATAGAATTGTAGGAGAGGACTTTGATTATCCTTGGATGGATACGTTATTCCTTGCGTTGCCGATTGCGTGGAAAATGATGAGAAATCACGTGGCAGAGAAGATATGTAGTTTTTGCAAAAAGTGTTTTTCTGACGCTTGTCTTGTATGTAAAAAAATTGTTTGACAAACATATTATGGTATGATATAAACCCCACTGTTCTTCCCGCAACCTTTGACGTGAAGGATCTTATCTACGTGAGTGAAGATCCTGAGGTTGCAACTGTAAGTGAGGGCGGTGCTGTATCACCCATATCAAAGGGAGAGACTCGCATATTCGTTTACGCTCCCGACTATAAATGCCACGCTGTAATGACGCTTAAAGTCGTTGACAAGGTGAAGCTTGAAGGTATCACTATTCCCGTGTCAAATGCAACCGTTAAGGTTGGCGACACATTAACACTTCAAGCCACACTTACTCCCGCAAATACCACCGAGCATCTTCTGAGCTTTACCTCAAGCGACACGACTGTGCTTACGGTAGACGACTTCGGTAAGGTAACTGCTGTCGGCACGGGAACTGCAACCGTTACGGTGACGGGGGCTAACGGCGTTAAGGCTACCTATACCGCTAAGGTCATAGAGCCTGTGGAGTCTATCTCCTTTAACGATAATTTCTACGTTACCTTTGTGGGTGACACTAACGAGGATTGGATGCCCACAGTTCTTCCTGAGGATGCGAGTGAATATACACTCACTTGGGCTTCATCTAACCCTGAGATAGCTTATGTGGATGATAATGGCAAGCTCGTTCGTGTTGCGTGCGGCTCTGCCACACTTCGCGCTACCATCACAGGTACCGACCTTTACGATGAGCTCAACGTTTCGGTTTCCGACGTTGAGAACTTTACCAACGCAAAGGTCATTGAAATGGATTACAATGGCGACTATGTCTATGCTGTTACAGATGATACTGCCCTTTGGGCATGGGGTGGCGGAGAATATCGCCTGCCAATGAAGATTACCGATGGGGTAAAGGACGTTATATGTTATTCTTCGAGTGTATATGTTTTGAAAATTGATGGCACCGTGGAGTATGGTTATCTATCAGTGTCCGGGCAATACATCTCGTCGAATGGGTCGCAGTATCAAATGGCTGTTGCCGATCTTAACAATGTGGTAGCCTTGGAGCAAGATGATGGTTCTTGTTACGCTCTTCGTGCTGATGGTACGGTTTGGGCATGGGGATATAATGCCTATGGACAGCTTGGTGACGGTACTACTGCCTATACTAACATTGCCGTACAGATGGGAGTTGCCAATGTTAAAAAAGTTGTTACGTTCAATTGGGCTGTTTTATTACTGACTAACGACGGAAAGGCATATTGCTACGGTACGTATAATAATAAATATACCGAGGCAGAGTTGATACGCGAGAACGTTATTGATATCCGAGGAGGCTATCATGCTACCCTTGAATTGAATGACGGCAGACAATTTTCTGTTTACGCCACAGGACGTGTTGAAGAGATTACCAATATCGACGCCAAGGGACACAGCTTTGACGGTGAGCTTGATAATTCTTGCAACGAGTGTGATTACGTAAAACAACATGACGTATCTGTGACCACCGAAGCGTCACAAACAACAGCAACTACAGAGACAACAAGCAATGGAGGATGTTCTTCGTCTCTGCTTGACGGCTATGAAGTGATACTGATAATTATGCTTGTGTTGGTGGGATTTGTTGTTAAAAAGAAGGTCAAATAATAATATTTACTTGATTTTAACATAAAAATACCGCCCCGCTTTGCACAAGTCCGTTAAAAATGGACAATTGAAAAAATATCCTCCTATGGTAGAATAGAGATGTCTATCATAGGAGGGATTTTTATGTCCAGACAATACCGCCCCGCCACAGGAAGAATAGGCAGAGGAAATACTGGGATTCAAATAAGAAGGAAAAACGAAAGTCGAAATATGGTCTTTGTAATTCCACCGAACATATGCTCGATGAAAATTTCAATGCCGTAGACTCCTTTATGACATACGTTGCTCCTAGATTTGGATTTATTGATTCTTTTATTGAAAAACTCACAGGTATCACTCTCGCTAACACAGAGAATGCGCCTTCCACAGAAGAAGCGCTCAATGCATTTCTTTCATGGATTCCGCGGGATTGATCTGCGTCAGGCGGCAGAAGCAGGTATGGATGCGGCAGAATATGAATACAGCAAATATCTGAAGGATAAGAATCCGGAGCTTTCCCGTGAGTATCTGAAGCGGAGTGCCGAGCGAGGATTTACTGCCGCGATGTATGCTTACGGAAAAATGTTCCTCGACGAAGGAAAAGAACAAGAAGCGTTATCTTGGCTTGAAGGTGCAGCCGAGCGTGATAAGAGAATCACCAACGAAAAGGTTCGTGATGCGCAGCAGCAGAGAACTAAGGCCGCTTATCATAATACCATTCTTCTTTTGAAGCACTACCGCACAATTGCTTGGATGCTTGAATGCTTCCCGGATACGATTGCCGAAGAGCTTGACCAGCCTTTTGAGGGGCTTGATAAGCTCATTGACCGTTTGGACGTTGAAAGAGC
>SVSX01000052.1 GCA_015064085.1 Oscillospiraceae bacterium
GTAGCGAATATCACTCGGCGTAAGCCGAATATAACTGCGTAGCAATAGAACTCGCCGCAGGCGAATAGAGTTATGCGTGATACTCCGTTAAGAGTATCACGCATAACTCTGCTTTTTTTATAATCTTACCTCAACGAAATCATTCACGTTCAGCTCGTTTTCGGTGACGGTACAGTCAAGCGCCAGAACACCGACACCCGCCTCGGATACCCGATTGAGCTCATCGGCAAATTCCTTATGTGTTATGATGTTCGGAGTGAAATATTTCACTCCGAACATCTGAACTATGAAGAAAACGTAAGTCTCATACCCCTCAGTCCGTGCTTCGGCAAGCTCACAAAGATGCTTGAGTCCTCTCTCTGTCGGTGCATCGGGAAATAGGACAACACCGTCCTCCTCCAAGGTCACACCCTTGATCTCGGCAAAGATCCTCCGCTCACCAGCTTCAATGTAAAAATCAAAGCGTGAGTTTTTGTAAAAGCACTCGGGACGGATCTTTTTATCATCGCCAAAGTATCCGCATCGTTCTATCCACTCGTAGAATACCTTGTTCGGTGCTTGGCTGTCTATATTTATCAGCCTATCCCCCTTGTAAACGGCTATGAGGTCATATTCTGTTTTTCTTGCGGGATTTTCCGAACGCTCCAGAATAACGGTAACTCCCTCAACAAGAAGCTCCTTACAGCGCCCCGTATTTTTTACGTGGCAGGTCACGGGCTCACCGTCGACCATTACCCGAGCTACAAATCGGTTTTCGCGGAGTATGAATATACCGCGTATAATATTTTTATATCTCATTTCAGTTGTTTGCCGTATCTATAGCCGCGTCAATGGCGATAACCACCGCGAGGGCGTTTATTTCATCAATTCCGTCCGCTATCGATATCGCATAGGTGTCTCCCCAGCTAAACCACTCCTTGGATATCGACGCTATCGACATACCGCAATCGGTTATCTCATAGCAATGTCCGAAAAAATCGCCCGTGACGTTCCAATCAGGTCCGCTTATAAAATATTCCTGCTTAAAGAAACCGAAACGAGCCACAATTTCGGCTACCTCGTTTCCGTTTCTGTAGACAAAAAATCTCGGACGGAAGGAAAAGACCTTCTGTTCTATATATGCGAGTTCATTTCCCGAAAGATCGTAAATTCTGAGCTGTTTGCCAAAACTGAATGCCTCACCCTTGACGTAAAAGATCTCATTTCCCTTCTCATCATATACCGAAAATTTATCTGCCCAGGTAAAAACGTGCTGCTTTATATAAAGATTCAACTTGATGTCCTCCGTTGGGTTAATTTAACAAAGAAATTATAACATAGTTTTGTTCTATTGTAAAGAGCTTTTTTCTTCATCCGCTATAGTGTTGACGATTAAAAGTTCACACGCAGTTAACAAATTTGTGTCAATAATGTGATACAATATAAGCATATATGGTATATCCATGTGAAATTATCTTTATAAGGAGAACAAAATTATGAAAAAGACATTGGCACTTGTACTTATGGCTTGTATGCTTTGTCTCACACTCGCATCCTGTGCGCACGAATGCGTTTTCGTTGACGAATGGTCATCGGACGACACATCACACTGGCACGCGTGTGAAAAGGAAAAGTGTGAAGAGGTAGCTGATAAGGCTGACCATACTTGGGATGAGGGTGTTATCACCACTGAAGCAACGCAGGAGGCTGACGGTGTAAAGACCTTTACATGCACAGTCTGCAAGCACACAAAGACAGAAGCTGTCGCATTTACAGGACTTACAAAGGAAGCTTGGAATGCCCTTCTCTCGGCTGACGTATTCAAGAATTTCACATACGTTGAAGCTGCAAAGAGCTCCGCTCCCGGTGTAACAGCTGAATCGAAAATGACATATAAATTTACAGAGGACAAAGCGTGGGTAAAGATCGAGGCAGCGGGACAGACCCGTGAAGACTCCGCAACGGGCACTGACGCATCACAGGCGAAGACCCAGCTTAATAACTCTATCAAGGAAATCGCGAAATTTGATAAATATAAGTACGACGCCGCAACAAAAACATATCTCCTCGACGGTGATGTAAAGCTTGCCGCTCTTGGAAACACAAAGCTTGATACCGCTTCGATAAAAATCGAAAACGGCAAAATGTCCGAGATAAAGTACTCCTGCACCATTACCACTTCCGGTGTCACAACAACAGTTGAAGCAACCATATCCCTTTACGATTACGGAACAACCGTTATTTCTTAAGCTAAAGAAATAGATTATAACCCCGACAGATCTTTAAGAGCTGTCGGGGTTTTTACCTTGTTACTTGTTATAAGAAAAAATTTATATCTCGTCGAGTCCTATCTCCGAAAGAAGGTCGGCTGTGCTGTCGAGCTTTTCACGAGAGACAGAGGTCGTTGCTTTAAGCTCACGGGTATATCTTCCAAGACGTCCTTCAAAGATGACCTTAAACCATCTTACTACCTCGTAAACGGGAGTGAGCCATTTATGCTTTTTCAGTATCGGATATTGCGCCGCCAGATACTTATAAGGTCTGAAAATACGCGAGAAAATATATTTCACTCTTCCGCCCTTTTTGTTTTTTCCAACGGCAACTCCGTTTTCTGTATTTCCGTAAACGCCGCCGCTCAGGATATACTCCTCAAGTGCCGCGCTGACATCGTCCTTTTCAAAACCCGAAAACCAGACCTCCGAAAGCCGCTCGAGAGAGTCGGCAAACCTGAGAAGTCCTCCTTCCTCAAGAAGCGCCCTTCTCTTTTCCGTATCTCTCGCCGAAAGGCAATGATTAAGTATCCAAAGGTCGAGAACAGGTCTTATACCGCAGCCTCCGCCCGTGAAATGCTTAGCCGTATGGGCTATATGGTAATAGAAAAACATCTCATCCGAAAGAAAATGCTTATAGCTTGCGCCTTCCGCCAAGATTGCGTGATCCCAGACGGAAGAAAGAGTCTTCACCATTCGCGGAAATCTGTTTTCCTCGATAAGATCAAAATGAAGCTCAACGTGTACTCCACCGTCGCTATAAAGAGAGACGTCGTGAGAGGCTCTTTTTTCGAATTTGTAGCCAAGCCTCTCAACGAGGACCGACGTTGCGCGATCAAGGTCCTCCTCGTGAATAAGCACGTCGATGTCACAGCTTGTTCTCAGCCACCCCTCGGGGTAATATCCTCTTATAACCGAGCCTTTAAGCGGAATAAAGGCTACTTCAGCCGCCTCGAGTGTATCGCAAAGCTCCTCAAGCGCGTAGTTTATCTGTTCATATCTGAAAAAGGCTGTGAGCTTTTGTCGTTCGAATTTTGAGGTGATCTCTCTCCCCTTAGGGAGCGCGCCACTCCTTTCAAGAGCGCTTGCCACAATATGCGCCATATCGTGAGAGTTTGAAAGCTTATAAAGGTCCAAAAGCGCCTCTTCTGTCAGCTGATCAGCGGAAAGCTGAGCCGAATCTCGGGAGCAGACCTCGCTCCTTATCAGCTCTATCATTATTGAATTACGATCCATTTTAGCTCTCCAGAATTATATTTTATAAAAATCCTTATACCACTTCGCAAAGCTTCTCAGTCCGTCTCTGAGAGTAGTTGATGGCTTGAAGCCAAAATCACGCTCAAGAGCCGACGTGTCGGCATAGGTTACGGGAACGTCACCTGCCTGCATCGGAACAAGCTTTTTATGCGACTCAAAGTCGTAATCCTCGGGAAGCACCCCCGCTCTGACAAGCTCCTGCTGAAGGATATCCACAAAATCAAGAAGCTTTTCGGGAGAGTTGTTTCCTATGTTATATACTCTATAGGGCGGGATCGGGAGTCCGTCCTCGCCGATCTCCTTCTCGGGCGCGTTCTGCATAACGTGCTTAACGCCCGTAACGATATCGTCAACGTAGGTAAAGTCTCGTTTACAGTTTCCAAAATTGAATATCTCGATCGTTTCACCGCGAAGAAGCTTGTTTGTAAATCCGAAATATGCCATATCGGGGCGTCCCGCAGGTCCGTAGACAGTAAAGAAACGCAGTCCCGTTGAAGGAATATTATATAGCTTTGAATAGGAATGTGCCATAAGCTCGTTGGATTTCTTAGTCGCGGCGTAAAGGGATACGGGGTTATCCACCTTGTCGTCTGTCGAATACGGTATTTTCTTGTTCGAGCCGTACACAGAGGAGCTCGAGGCGTAAACAAGATGCTCAACGGGATATTTTCTGCAAGCCTCGAGAATGTTATAAAAACCGATGATGTTCGACTCTATATAAACGTCGGGATTTGTTATCGAATAGCGCACACCCGCCTGTGCCGCAAGGTTGACCGCAACAGCAATATCATATTTCTCAAATATCGAGTCAATAATCGCCTTGTCGGCAATATTCCCCTTGATAAAGGTCCATTTTGCATCCGACTTTCCCGAAACTTTTTTCTCTATCTCGGAGAGTCTGTATTCCTTTATCGATACGTCATAATAATCGTTCATATTGTCGATACCGACGATATGTATTCCCTTTACGGTATCCAAAAGCTCATTGCATAGATTTGCGCCGATAAATCCCGCAGCGCCCGTAACCAGCACGGTTTTATTTCTGAGATCAATATTTGGTGTCAGCATAATCCCTTGTACTCCTTTTTGACCTTTTCATAGCTTTCAAGATTGCCGATATCATATCTCTTGCCCTTCATCTCCATAGCGTAAACAGCTCTTTTACGGCTGAGCCAAGCGGCAAAGCTACCGGGGGCGTCAACGCCGCAGCCCTCGTCAATTCCGACCTTCACAAGTCTCGCATCCTCTTTCGTATAGAAATAGAAGGGCGGACAGCACCAATTGGTTGCGGGGGTCGGGGACTTTTCGGTCATATCGAGAATTCTGTCATTCCCGTCGATTGTGACCACGCCGCATTTGAGAAGCTTATTATGATCGGGCTCGTAATAGCGCATTATGCAGGAGCTTTTCTTTACGATGGCGTATGAAACAAAATCAGTAAGACTGAAATCAAGAAGATTATCTCCCGCAATAACGAGAATATCGTCGTCAATCGAGAGGGTGTCGATCGCGAACTGAATGTCGCGAACAGCACCGAGCCTTCCCTCGTTAGTTACAGTTCCGTCATCAACGACGGTTATTTTTTGTGTCTTTTTTTTCGCCCAGCGAGAAAAGTGCTCGGCAAATTTATGGTTTGATATCACAACGTATTCGTCGATAGCACCGAGAGTGTCTATATCGTCCACAAGCCAATCAAGTATGGTCTTCCCGCCCACCTCAAGCAGCGGCTTCGGAAAATTCTCTGTCAGGGGATAAAGTCTTGTGGCGTATCCCGCCGCCAAAATCAAGCATTTCATAATTCAACTCCATCGGCGCTCTCGCAGATATGCACCGAATATTTTCCTTTCATTTCAGGGAAAGCGGCAAGATATTTTTCGGTTACCTCTTCGCGTATACTTTCCTCATATTTAGGATCTATAAGCGCCATACAGCAGCCCTTAAAGCCCGCGCCCGAAAATCTTCCGCCGTAAATACCTCTCGTTTCGGTCATTATTTCGTAGAGCCCTTTGAGCTCGGGAGATCCTGTTTCCCAATTATATATCGACGATCTTCCGCTCTCAAAGGAAAGTCTTCCGAATTCCTCGATGTCTCCCCTTCTCCAGGCAGCGACAGCCTTTTCAACTCTTTCCTGCTCGGTAAACCAGTGCTCGGCTCTCTTTGCAAAGCTTTGGGGGAGCTTGTCCTTGTATTTAAGGTAGGTCTCATACGGAATATCGCGCAGATACGTGTCCTTGAACTTTCCGTATTCCACGCCAGCGTAAGCCTTTATAGCGTATGCCGCGCTTTTACACTCATCAACTCGCATATTGAATGCCGTTCCCGCAAGGTTGCGCTCAAGTCCCGAGAAAAAGATGGCAATTTTGTATGGCTTCATAGCGGGATTTGTTGGTATCAGCTCAAAGCTGTCGTCTCTTGTGTCGAGATAAAGCAAATGATCCTTTTTGCAGAATACCTCGCAGGATTGGTCAAGCTTTCCGCAAGCAACGCCGACGTACTTATTCTCCGCATTAAGTGCCGTGGTGATCATTTCTCTTTCGGTAAGCTTTATACCGTTAACCTTGCAGAGTGCCGAAAGAAAGGCGATCGTAACCGCCGCAGACGAGGAAAGTCCGCCTATGGGAAGGCTGCCCTCTATAACCCCGCTAAGACCGTATTTAAGGCGGTATTTAGCCGAAAGCTCGATTGTAGCGCCTCTGAGATAGTCCGCCCAATCGTTTTGCTTTTCCTCGGGAGTAGATCCGATGTGCCACTGCGCCCTCTTTTCAAACTGCATAGAGTGAAGCTCAATGACTCCGTTATGCTTTATTGAATAGGCTATTGAAATCCCTTTATTTATGGCGAGTCCCGTAACCATTCCGAGCTGGTGATCGGAATGAGCGCCGATCGGGCATATTCTGTACGGACAAAAGGCGATATCTGTATTTGGTGTTTTATATATTTTTTTAAAGACGTCAATACAGTTCATAAAAAACTCCTCAAAGTCATATTTACATTATTATATCACATTCTTTTACAAAAAACAAGTACAAATTTAAAAGACGCATATGCAAATTGCATATGCGTCTTTTATGTCTGCGATCAATAATTCTCTGCGTGGATCTCAAAATAGCTCTGAGGATGCGCACAGGTGGGACAGATCTCGGGAGCTTTTGTTCCAACCACGATGTGTCCGCAGTTGCGGCACTCCCAAACCTTGACCTCGCTCTTCTCAAATACCTCTGCGGTCTCAACATTGTGAAGAAGGGCGCGATATCTTTCCTCGTGGTGCTTTTCAATAGCTGCCACAAGTCTGAACTTTCTCGCAAGGTCGGTAAATCCTTCCTCTTCAGCGGTCTTAGCAAAGCCCGCATACATATCGGTCCACTCGTAATTTTCGCCTTCTGCCGCGTTTTCAAGGTTCTTTGCCGTATCACCGATACCCTCAAGCTCCTTGAACCACAGTTTTGCGTGTTCCTTTTCGTTTTCAGCGGTCTTCAGAAAAAGTGCCGCGATCTGCTCATAGCCCTGTTTCTTGGCAACCGAAGCAAAATAGGTGTATTTGTTTCTTGCCTCAGATTCACCTGAAAAAGCGGCTCTCAGATTCTGTTCTGTTTTTGTTCCTGCATACTTGCTCATATCAATTCTCCTTTTTATTCATTACCCGTCCAGCAATATGTACAGAGCTTTTCTTCGGGAAGTCCCGTAGCCTCTATCATATCGTCAAGACGATGATATTTAAGTGAAGTAAAATGAAGTTCTTCCCCGATCATCTCTACCATCTTTTTATACTTTTCGCTATCGGGATCAGCATATGACTTCAAGGTCTCGCTGTCCGGCTCTTCCCCTTCAAGCTTAGCTATGACCTTTCTTGTTATCAGATCATTGGCATCAGATCTTGTAAAATTAAGATATTTACAAGGATAAAGTAAGGGCGGACAAGCCGTTCTTATATGTACCTCTTTTGCTCCGTTCTCATAAAGAAAGTCTGTTGTTTCCCTAAGTTGAGTTCCTCTCACTATCGAATCGTCAATAAGCAACAGGCTCTTGGCGTTTATAAGATCGTGGATTGGCAAAAGCTTCATCTTCGCTATGAGATTACGCTTTGTCTGCGTTGAGGGCATAAAGGAACGTGGCCATGTGGGGGTATATTTAATAAATGGTCTCGAATAGGGGAAACCCGTTTCGTTAGCATAACCGACCGCATGTGCTATTCCCGAATCGGGAATACCTGCGACGATATCAGGCTTTACGTCATCTCGTTTTGCAAGAAGTGCGCCGCAGATGTTCCTCATCTTCTCTACACTTCTTCCCTCGTAAGACGACGAGGGATATCCGTAATAGACCCAAAGGAAAGTACAGATCTTCATCTTGTCGCCCGGAGCAACAAGTGTTTTTACCTCATCGGGAGTAAGAATAGCTATCTCTCCCGGCCCAAGCTCCTTATAATGGTGATAACCGAGGTTAAGGTACGAAAAGCTTTCAAATGCAGCACAGAAGCCTTCATTTTTCTTTCCTATAGCTATAGGAGTCTTTCCGTACTTATCTCTCGCTGCGTAGATACCTATTGGTGTGAGTATAAGAATACTCATTGATCCATCGATAATGTCCTGCGCATATTTTATACCGTCTATAAGATTGTCCTTCTGGTCAATTATTGCGGCGACAAGCTCTGTCGGGTTGATATCGCCGTTGCTCATCTCAAAGAAATGTCCGTCCCCCTTGAGGATATCCCTCACGATCTCGTCCGAGTTGTTTATCTTTCCAACAGTTGAGATCGCGAAAGTTCCGTGCTTTGAGCGCAAAAGCATAGGCTGAGCTTCATAATCGGAGATACAAGCAATACCCATAGTACCCTTCATACTGTTTGATTCCGACATGAATTTCGTTCTGAAAGGGGCATTTTCAATATTGTGCAGCGACTTATCAAACCCCGTTTCGGGATCGTACACAACCATACCCGCGCGTCTCGTACCAAGGTGTGAATGGTAGTCTGTTCCGAAAAACAGATCAAAAACGCAATCTTCCTTTGAAACTACTCCGAAAAATCCACTCATTATATTTTTTACCTCTTATTTTTTTACAGAAATTTTAACAATACTGTCGATATCAATAACTGTATCGGCATTCTCTATCGATCCTACCGAGCTGAGCGTCTCACTGCAGATAACATCGAGCCAAGCCGCGGGGTATTCACCATCAAGGCTGATCGTGATATTGTCCATGATCTCGCATCCGATCTGCTTTCTCGCGTCCTGAATACTTCTGATAATCTCTCGCGCCATGCCCTCGGCTTTAAGCTCTTCGGTAATGGTGAGGTCGAGAGAAACAACGATCTCGTGGTCGCTGGCAACGCTGAGTCCGTCCTTAGCGAGATAGGTAACGAGAATGATATCGGCATCAAGGTCTCTCATCTCGCCCGCGATCTCAAGTGTGACAACGTCACCCTTGATCTCGAACTTACCGCTCTTGACCGCCTTGATAATGAAGGGGATCTCCTTGGGATACTTCTCTCTTATAACGTTGAAATTGGGATCGAGCTTGACGGTCGCAATATCGCTAACGTTATCAAGTATCTCGATATTCTTGATATTGAGCTCTTCCTTGATAGTCTCCTTGAACTCCTCAACTACCGCAACCGTATCCTTATCGGAGGAAGCAACGCGGAGAAGACTGAGAGGCTGTCTGTTCTTTATTCTGCTCTTATTTCTGATGCTTCTTGTGATACCTATAAGTCTCTGAGCGGTCTCGATCTTCTTAAGAAGCTCGGGATTTGCGTACTCAGCAGGTATCTCGGGCCAATCTGCAAGATGTACCGAGAACTCGCCCGTGAGGGTCTTATAAATCTTCTCGGAGATTATAGGAGCAACGGGAGCGAGAAGCTTTGTGGTATTGACAAGGACATAATAGAGCGTATTATACGCGCTCTCCTTGTCAGCCGAGAAGCCTGTCTCCCAGAATCTTCTTCTGGAGCGTCTGATATACCAGTTTGTGAGTCCGTCGATAAGCGACGCAAGGCTTTCAATATATCTGTCTACCTGATATGCGTCCATATTCTCGGTGATCTCGCGGGTGGTATCATAAAGCTTTGCGAGTATCCAATTATCGAGCTGGTTATCGCTCTTGGGAGCAACAAGCGCCGAGGGGTGGAACTTGTCGATATTGGCATAAGAGATATAGAAGTTACAAGCATTCCAATAAGGAAGCAGGAGCTGCTGATATGCGTCCTGAATTCCCGCCTCGTCAAAGAGAAGGTCGCCTATAAGCATTGCCTTTGTCTGGTAGAGGTAGAGTCTGAACGCGTCTGTTCCGTACTTCTTCATAAGCTCCATCGGGTCTGTGTAGTTCTTTGAGGACTTGGAGAGCTTCTTTCCGTCCTTTGCGAGGATAGTTCCGTGAACTACGCAGTTACGGAACGCGGGCTTATCAAAGAGCGCGATCGCGAGAACGTGGAGGTAGTAGAACCAGCAACGTATCTGCCCTGTATATTCAACAACGAAATCGCAGGGGAAATGCTCCTCAAACCATTCCTTATTTTCAAAGGGATAGTGCTTCTGAGCGAAAGGAACGCTTCCGCTCTCGAACCAGCAGTCGAGAACCTCGGGAACTCTCTTCATTGTTCCCGCGCACTTATGGCACTTGAAGGTTACCTTGTCGACAAACTGTCTGTGAAGGTTGTCGAGCTTGACACCGCTTGCGTTATAGATATCGTCTATGCTGCCGAGAACGACCTCTTCGCCGCACTCGTCACACTTCCATATCGGGATAGGTGTACTCCAATATCTGTTTCTCGAGATATTCCAGTCTCTTGCGCCCTCGAGCCAGTTGCCGAATCTTCCGTGCTTGACAGTCTCAGGGACCCAATTGATCTCCTCATTACACTCGATAAGTCTTTCCTTGACCTTCCCGATGTTGAAGTAGTACGCATCCATAGCCTTATAGATAAGAGGACGCTTACATCTCCAGCAGTGAGGATAGTTATGCTCTATAGTACCGTCGGCAACAGCCTTGCCGTTCTCATAGAGGAATCTGATTATAATGGGGTTCATCTCGATAACCGTCTTCTCCCCCTGAATGGGATAGAAATCGGTTATCTCCTCGGTGAATCTTCCCTTGGCGTCAACGGGGTTGACAAGAGGGATACCGAAATTCTTGCAGGTCCAATAGTCGTCCTCACCAAAGGCGGGGGCAGTGTGAACTATACCAACACCCTCCTCTGCTCCGACGTAATCAGCGCTTACAACTCTGAAAGCTCCCTCAGCCTTCTTATCCGCAAAGTACGGGAAGAGGGGCTCGTATTCCTTTCCTATAAGCTCAGTTCCCTTTACTTCCTTGATGATAGCGGGTTCGTCGCCGAATATCTTCTTGAAGTTGGGAAGAACGTTCTTACAAGCAACGTAAACTCTGTCCTCAAGCTCCACAAAGGCGTAGTCAAGCTTCTCGCCTACAGCAAGGCAGAGGTTTGAGGGGAGTGTCCAGGGCGTAGTGGTCCAAGCAAGGAAATATACGTCCTTGCCCGCCTCGGTCATATCACTCTTGAACTGTGCGATGACCCATCTGTCCTGTCTCGGACGGGTGGAGTCCGACTCTCTCGTATCGGAGATAGAGAGAGAGGTCTCACAGTGAGTGCAGTAAGGTGTTACTCTGTAATCACGGTAGATAAGTCCCTTGTCGTGGCAGGTCTTGAATGCCCACATAACGCTTTCCATAAAACTTGTGTTCATAGTCTTATACGCGCCGTCGTAGTCGACCCAGCGAGCCATCTGATCAACGTATTCCTTCCAAGCGTCGTTATTGTTTGAAACGACCTCGAAGCATTTTTCGTTGAACTTATCTATACCGAGCTCCTTCTCGATCTGGTTTTTATCGTTGATACCGAGCAGGGTCTCGACCTGATTTTCAATAGGCAGACCGTGGCAGTCCCAACCCCAGACTCTGGGAACTTTGTAGCCTCTCATTGTCCAGTATCTTGCGATCATATCCTTGATAAAGGAAACAAGAACTGTTCCGTGGTGCGGCTTTCCCGTGGGGAAAGGAGGTCCGTCGTAGAAAACGATTTCCTCGTTCTTTTTTTCTTCAACTGACTTTTCGAAAACCTTGTTATCCATCCAGAAGCCAAGCATAGCGGGCTGGATCTCGGAAAAATTAGGTTTTGAAGACAATTCCTCGTACTTCATTTTTTACCTTCCTTAAGATTTTTATTTGTATTTTTTAAAAATTTTTTCAAAATTTCTCATTTTTCCGCCCTAAAGACAGAATTAACATCTTATTATACCACACAAGAAATATAAAGTCAAGAACAAAATGCAGAAAGCCGAAGCTTTCTGCATTTTTTTTGTAATTGATTTTTATCAATATTAAAATTCTTATTCTCCTTTAACAAAGAGGGCGCGTATTGCGTTGAGGACGGCTATTATCATAACACCGACGTCGGCGAAGATCGCTATCCACATATCGGCTGCTCCAAGAGCAACAAGTATCAGCGCGAGCACCTTTACGGCAATCGAGAAAATTATATTCTCGTAGACTATACGCAGGGCTTTTTTTGATATTCTCATAGCCTTTACGATCTTCAACGGATCGTCGTCCATAAGTATAACGTCGGCTGCCTCGATGGCGGCGTCAGAGCCCATTGCTCCCATAGCTATACCTATATCGGCTCTTGAAAGGACGGGCGCGTCGTTGATTCCATCTCCCACAAAGGCGACCTTGCCTCTTCCCTTTTCGGTGGAAATGATCTTCTCTATCATTTCGACCTTTCCGTCGGGCATAAGCTCACTGTAGACTGTATCTATCCCCACACTATCCGCAACTCTCTCGGCGACCTTGCGGTTGTCTCCGCTGAGCATTACGGTGCGTGATATTCCCTCTTTTTTCAGCGCCTTCAAAGTAAGAGCCGAGTTTTTCTTTATGGCATCCTCAAGCAATATATATCCCGCGAGGCTTTGATCAAGTGCGAGGAAAACAGCGTTTTCGCCGAGCTCCTCGACTCTCTGCTCGGAAGAGATCACAGATTCGATGAAGGCGCGCTTTCCAAGCGCCACCGACACTCCGTCCACCTCGGCGGTAACTCCGTTTCCACTATGCTCAGATATATTTCTCACTCGGCTTCTGTCTATTTCCTCGCCGTAGGCACGGCGTATGCCGTTTGCAATAGGGTGTGTCGATGCCGATTCGGCATATGCCGCGTATCGGAGTAGCTCACGCTTCTCAATTCCCAGTGGGCATATCTCGGTAACCTTGAATTCTCCCTCGGTGAGAGTACCCGTTTTATCAAAAACCACCGTATCGGTTTTTGAAAGCATCTCGAGGTAATTCGAGCCCTTTATGAGTATTCCCGCCTTACTTGCGCCTCCAAGCCCGCCGAAAAAGGTCAGCGGAATACTGATCACAAGCGCGCAGGGACAGCTCGCAACAAGGAAGGAAAGTCCTCTGTATATCCACACAAAAAACTCGGGAGAGTCGCCGAGGATAATGGATATCACGGGTGGGAATACCATAAGCGCCAAGGCAAGAGCGCAGACCGTCGGAGTATATACCCTCGCAAACTTAGAAATAAATCCTTCGGGTCTCGATTTCCTTGAACCCGCGTTCTCGACAAGATCAAGTATTCTCGCAACTGTTGACTCGCCGAACGCTTTGGTGGTCTTCACTTTTATAGCACCGCTCATATTTACGCATCCGCTGATAACACTGTCGCCGACCGTAACGCTTCGCGGCATACTTTCGCCCGTCAGCGCACTTGTATTAAGCTCTGTGCTTCCCTCGGTTATAATTCCGTCAATAGGTATTCTCTCACCAACCTTGACGTATATCGTAGAGCCGACCGCAACCTCGTCAGGGTCGGTTTTAACAAGTCTGCCGTCACATTCAAGATTTGCGTAATCGGGGCGTATATCCATAAGCTGACTTATATTCTTGCGGCTCTTGCCCACAGCATAGCTCTGGAAAAGCTCTCCCGTCTGATAAAAAAGCATAACGGCAACGGCTTCAAGATAATCTCCGCCGTTAAGCGCTCCGATAATAAGCGCGCCAACGGTTGCTATCGCCATAAGGAAATTCTCGTCAAAGACCTGACCGTTTATTATTCCCCTTGCCGCCTTTATCAGTATGTCGTATCCGATCACAAGATAGGGTACGAGAAAAAGCAGAAGCTTGGGAATACCCTCAGCGGGCAGGAATGAAATTACCGCGACAAGCAACGCCGCAAGAATTATTCTTGCGAGTATTTTTTTCTGTTTTCTGTTCATCTTTTAAAAATAGATCTCGCAGTCGCTCTCGACCTTACGGCAGACTTTAAGTACCTTTTTCATCACTGCCGACTCCTCGACGCCCTCATCGAACTCGACAGCCATCTTCAGAGTCATAAAATTGACGCTCACAGCCTTGACTCCCTCGACCTTCGACGCGGCAGTCTCCATTTTTGCGGCGCAATTTGCGCAATCGACCTCTATCTTATAGCTTTTCTTCATATAAAAAAACTCCTTTCCTTTGTTAAGTCCATTATAAGCAACAATTAAACGATTGTCAATATGTCGGTGCGATTCCCTTCTTTTACGGAAAATTATTTTTCCAAATGGAGCATTTTTATTGATTTTTTGAAAGATATATGTTATAATTTTCAAAAAGGAGGTTGCTTTATGAAGGAAAAAATACTCCCCCACGATCACGGTCAGATATCAAGCGAGGTACTGCTTGAGCTGTCAATGAACAAGACATTTCTTTCGGTCTCCGAGCTCTTTAAGATGCTTTCCGACGAAAACAGAATAAGAATATTCTGGCTGCTCTGCCACTGCGAGGAGTGCGTTATGAATATTTCGGCGATAGTAGAGATGAGCAGCCCCGCGGTATCACATCACTTGAAGCTTTTGAAGGATGCGGGGCTTATCCTCAGCCGCAGAGACGGCAAGGAGGTTTATTACACCGCCGCGAAAACACCGCGTACCGAGGTACTGCACAAAATGATAGAGGATATTTTTGAGGTGGATTGCCCTGCTGAGCACAGCTTTGAGAAAGAGCCACGCTATGACAGTGCTGTTCAGACGGTAAATGAGATACATCTCTATCTCATCAATGATCTCAAAAGACGTCCGACGATCGAAGAGCTGTCAGCAAGATTTCATATCAACCAAACAACACTGAAGAACACCTTTAAAAAGGTGTTCGGACAGCCTGTGGCAACCTATATGAAGAAATACAGGATTAAAAAAGCTATAGAGCTTCTTTACACCGATATGCCAATATCCGAGATCGCGAGCGAAGTGGGGTACGAAAACAGCAGTAAATTCACCGCCGCATTCAAGGACGTTACGGGTGTGCTCCCAAGGAGCTACAGAAAATCAAAATAAAAATTGAGCTGTCTCAATAAAAATTGAGACAGCTCCTTTTAGGGGATAGTCAGATTTGAGCAAGAAGCGTCGTTCTTCGGGGCGTGAGGCGTACAAAGGTACGTCGAGCCCCGAAAACGGCGGTAGAAAAAGTCCATAAAGATGGAGAATTTCGAA
>SVSX01000053.1 GCA_015064085.1 Oscillospiraceae bacterium
CGGGCACGCCTCCTTCTTTACCTCTCCCGACGGAACAGAGGTATGGTGCGCCTATCATGGTATGAAGGATCATAACGAGAGCGTCTCGTTTGCCGTGCGTTATTTCAACATTCAACGAATAGATTTTGATCCTGACGGCTACCCTGTTATGGGTCTGCCGACAGGCTACGAAACAGACATAACTCCCCCCTCGGGTGAGATATAAGCCGCCTTTTTGCAATACCACACAGATCTGATCCCCCAAAAGGGGCTGTCTCAATTTTCATTGAGACAGCCCCTTCTATGGAATAGTCAGATTTGAGCAAGAAGCGTCGTTCTTCGGGGCGATAGGCGTACAAGTGTACGTCGAGCCCCGAAAACGGCGGTAGAAAAAGTCCATAAAATTTGAAGAATTTCGAAGAAATTCAACCTATTAGTGTCTCATTTGCGTTCTTTATGCGCAAACGGGATTTTTTTATTTATTCCCGGACTTTTTCGGTCTTGCCAAATGTGACAGCCCACGTTTTTTTCAAAAACAAACAGCTATATTTCTCTCTTTTCCAAAGGAATCGTATCTTCCCGTATAGATATAATCGCACTCATAGCCCTCAAGCTTAAGAAGCAGATCGTCTCGCGTGATAGGCTCATATAAACCGTTTTGGTCGACAAGAAAATAGGCATCATCATCATAATAATTATTATAAAGTGATTTACACCCTCGGTCTATATAGCTCCAATTGACACGAACTATTCCAAGAACGCCGTCAGCTGTCTTTGCGTACCACGCGAAAACACCGTGTTCACAGAGCTCCATATGGGGATGCGTTGCAATATGCGGCGCTGTGATCGCCCCTGAGTTAACGGCTTCCTTTATGGAATCCACCGCTGTGTGGAGATTGGGCAGATGTTCGGAATCCTCGCGTGTAAATTTCGCATTGGATTCCTCTATTTTGTCTTCTCCAACCGTGATAGGTATTTCTGACAGCGCGGAGGATAACCCTTCCTACCTATTGAAAAAGATCTGCTCTTATGGTATAATGGTAGCATCAAACTATTTGGGGTAAATATATGAAAAAAACAAACTCGGCGGGAATAGGACTTGCTATCCTCGCGGCGGCGCTCTACGCCATAAACTCCCCCCTCTCAAAATTATTGCTCGAGCATATCCCACCAACGCTTATGGCAGGTTTTTTATACCTTGGCGCGGGTATCGGTATGGGCGTGATCGCATTTATCAGAAAGCTGAGGGCAACCTCATCGCGCGAGGAAAGGATCACGAAAAAGGAGCTTCCCTATACCCTCGCGATGATAGTTCTCGACATCGCCGCGCCGATCTTTCTCCTGCTCGGACTTTCAACCACCTCCGCCGCAAGTGCCTCTCTTCTCAACAACTTTGAGATCGTGGCAACGGCGCTGATCGCCTTCGCCATCTTTCGCGAAAGGGTCAGCAAAAGGCTGTGGATCGGGATCTTCTTCGTAACCGCCTCCTGCGCCCTCCTCTCCTTTGAGGATCTGGGAAGCTTTGAGCTCTCTTACGGCGCTTTGTTCATACTTGCCGCCTGCCTCTGTTGGGGTATCGAGAACAACTGCACCCGCAAGCTCTCGTCGAAAGACCCCCTCGAGATCGTTCTTCTCAAGGGCATATTTTCGGGACTCGGCTCGATCTGTATCGGTCTCTTCCTCGGGGAGCGAGTCGAAAGCCTCATCTATATTCCCGCCGTTCTCCTTGTGGGATTTGTTGCCTATGGGCTGAGCATCTTCTTTTACGTTCGCGCGCAAAGACTCCTCGGCGCGGCAAGGACCAGCGCCTACTACGCCGTCGCTCCCTTCATCGGAACTCTCCTTTCGCTTATAATATTCAGAGAGCTGCCTCATTACAGCTACTTTATCGCCCTCGGACTGATGATCGTCGGTGCGTGGCTCTGCTCGGGAGACCGTCCGCTTTTCCGTAAGCGCCGAGAAAAAGCGCCCTTACGCGACGTTGAAAAATAAATCTATAAATATTTTCTTTTTTATGTAACCTTTGGCTTTTTTGTGCGTGTATATGGGTGAAAAGCTTTTCTAAGGAGTGATAATATGGACGACAAAACGATCGTTGAGCTTTATTTTGACAGAAATGAAGCCGCCATCACCGAGACAGATAAAAAATACGGCAGGTACTGTCATTATATCGCCCTCAACATTCTTGCCTCCGAGCAGGACTCTGAGGAGTGCGTGAACGATACCTATCTTGCCGCCTGGAACGCTATACCGCCTCACAAGCCCCAGCGCCTTTCTACCTTTCTCGGGAAGCTTACGCGCAACATCTCGCTTTCAAGGTACAGACGGGATCACGCCGAAAAGAGAGTCCCCGCCACAGAGCTGATCCTTGAGGAAGCCCTTGAGCTTATCCCCGACGGCGGTGACAGCTCCTCGGACTCGGAGGCTATATCCCTCGCCCTCTCAGAATTTCTCGGCACACTCACGAAGCGCCAGAGAATAATTTTTCTGCGGAGATATTACTATATGTGCGGGATAAGCGAGATCGCCGACTCTCTGTCTCTTTCGGAAAGCAACGTAAAGACCATACTGTCACGCATACGAAAAAGCCTCAGAGCTTATCTTGAGAAAGAAGGTATTTCTATATGAACGATAAAGAAAAAAGCTTTAAAATACTCGACTCTGTCGGCGGTGTTAAAGAAAGCTACCTCGCCGAGTCAGACCCCAAAAGAGCTTCTGGACACGGACGGACGGGCAGAAGACTTCTGGCAATAGCTGCGTGTGTCGCTCTGCTCCTCACCTCCCTTTCCCTCTGGCTCTTTATTCCCTATTCCAATGATCCGCCAAGTGTTAAGGAGTATTCCGACAGCGAATATTATCCGCTGATACAGAAGATAAATTGCCTTACCTTCACTCCAAATCGATTCCGCAATAATTTTGAGATGCTGACAGCAAATATCGGAGGCTTTAAGGACGAAGATATCCGTTACGGTGCAGACGCGGAAAGCGGCGATTCCGAATCCGACACAGGAATTGATTACATCCTTTCAGGAAACCCCGAATCTGCCACAGGAACGCCCACTACCACAGGCACGTACGTTGAGGCAACCGACAATCAGGTAGCGGGTGTCATTGAGGGTGACATCATCAAGCGAAGCGACAAACACATCTTCTATATGAACGGCAGCACACTGAACGTATACACCATTGAGGGCGAGGACTCGAAGCTGCTGTCTCGCCACACGGTACACCACGGCGACGGCTCTTATTCTGGCTGTAACTCCCCCGATTTCTATCTTTCGGAGGACTGCCGCAGAGTGACTGTCATTGATAAGAGATACCTCGGAATGAACTCCTATCTTTCGGTGATCTCTCTTGACGTCAGCGATCCCGAGAACATTAAGGAGATCCAAAGGATCTCGATAAGCGGCTCGAAGATCTCCTCCCGTCTCGTGGACGGAAAGCTTCTGCTCATAAGCTACTTTCATATAAACAAACGAGGTCTTGATTTCTCGGACGAGAGCACGTTTTTGCCTCAGATCGACGTCGGAAACGGATTTGAGAGTCTCAGACCCGACAAAATATTCTCTCCCGACGATCCGTCATCATTAGGATACACCGTCGTAACGAAAATAGACGAGCAGACCCTCACCCTTGAAGACAGCGCCGCCTTCCTTTCATACTCAAGCTCGGTGTACGTCTCCCTCGATTCGGTATATATCACAAGAGGATACGTTGACTCAGACGACCAGCCCTTATTCGAAAATTCATTTCCGAAAATGTCAGAAATATCCCGCCTGAGATACTCGGGCGACAAGCTTGAATATCTGGGCTCGGCAACTATCGAAGGGCGTATCAAGGATCAATACAGCCTCGACGAAAAGGACGGTATTCTCAGAGTGGTGACCACTACCGAATCATTAATAAGGATGGCTCACGATGGAGAATATTTCTCCTATGCCGTACCCGACCTTGTCGGCAAGCCATCGGAGTCAAGCGCAAATCTTTACTGCATAGACCTTGCCACAATGAAAACTGTGGCGACGGTGGAGCAGTTCGCACCTCTCGGCGAGGCGGTACGCTCTGTCCGCTTCGACGGAAACACAGCATACGTCTGCACCTCGGTAGCGCTCTCCGATCCCGTATTCTTCTTTGACCTCACCGATATAAGCAATATAACCTATAAGCATACGGGAACGATAGACGGCTTTTCCAGCTCTCTTGTAGACCTCAACGACGGATATCTTCTCGGCATCGGTGTGGGCTCGTCCCGCTCGGTTGCAAAGATCGAGATATACGAGGAGGGTGAGGAGAAGGTGATCCCTCTCTGCAAATTTGAGACCGCGGGATATATTGCCGATGCATACAAATCCTATCTCATCGACAGAGATAACTCCCTTGTGGGAGTTGCGGTGACGGACAACACCCACAGCACCGTGAAAATAAATTATTATCTCCTTCACTTTAACGGCTCTCGTCTCACAAAGCTCGCCGAGATCCCTCTGCCGAGCTCAATAGACACCCGCTCGACCCGCGCTCAGGTCATCGACGGTTACCTTTATCTTCTTACCGAGGGCAACGTCTTCAAGGTAGAAGATATCACTAAATAAGCTTTTCTGCAAAAAACCAAAGAGGGGCTTTGCTCTCCGAATAAACAGATCTGAGGATTAGCGTGTTATCCTTAACGGAGAACACGCAATGAATTGCAACCTTGCGGTTGCGCGAATTGAAAGCCGTGCTTTCGTGAATTGCCTGCGGCATGAATTGTGCCTTGCGGCACATAGGTTGCAATTCAATTCATGGAGCGAAGCGAGAATTCATGGCAAAGCCAATTCATGATGCGTCAGCATCAATTCATCAATAAAACAAACAGAGCAAGAATATAAGGATTTTCTCCTTGTACTCTTGCTCTCTTTCTGTTTGTATAAGGGTTTGGGCTTAGCCCATTTGCATTGGACTAGTCAAATGCGTTGCTTGCACTTTTATCAAGGTGCTAATTCTCCGCTAAGAACATCACCCTTTTCAAGAGAATTTGTTTATTTCTGAGCCCCCTCTTTTTATTTGAATTTTTTAAAACCTATTGACTTTTCGCAACGGAGATTATATACTATCGTTGTTATTATCTTTTCTTGGAGGAAGAAAAATGTTTACTATTTACAAGATAACCGCGAATAACGTAGTTGACTTCGCGGCGGAAGAGCTCAAAAAGTATGTCAGAATGATGATGCCTAAGTGCGGTGACATTGAAATATGCTATGACCCCGCCGCAAACACAGGATTCAGACTCGGTCTTATGTCCGATCTCGGCATTGACACAAGTGAGTCCGATGATCTCGTGCTTGACGACATCATACACATTGACACCGACGGGGAGGGTGGTATCATTGCGGGATCTAACCCCCGAAGCGTTCTTCTCGCCGTTTACAGATACCTTACCATCAACGGCTGCCGTTGGCTATACCCCGGTATAGACGGTGAGTTTATTCCGATAAAGGATATCGAGCCCACAAAGTATCATAAGATGGCAGACTGCCGCTTCAGAGGACAGTGCAACGAGGGAGCGGAGTTCCAGCCCAATATGATGGAAGCTATCGACTGGACTCCGAAGGTAGGAATGAACATCTTTATGATAGAGTTCGAAGTTCCGAAGAACTATTACGATAAGTATTATAACCACAGACACAACGAGATGAACCGTGAGGCGGAGCCGATAAACGCCGAAACTATCGTTCAGTGGAAGATCCAGTGCGAAACCGAAATGGCAAAGAGAGGTCTCCAGTTCCACGATATGGGACACGGATGGACGGCTGAGTCCTTCGGTATCTCCTCGACCGACGGTTGGGTCGTGGATAACAGAGAGGACGCTATCCCCGAGGAGTCGAGAGAGTTCGTAGCGCTTCTTAACGGCAAGAGAGAGCTTTACGGCGGCATTGCTCTTAACACCGAGTTCTGTATGTCAAACGAAAAGGCTCGTAAGCTTTTCGCTGATTACGTTACAAAGTATGCCACCGCTCACAAGAACGTTGACTATCTCCACATCTGGCTCTCCGACGGTACTTACAACCAGTGCGAATGCGAAAAGTGCGCGGCTAAGCTCCCCTCAGATTGGTACGTTATCCTCCTTAACGAGATAGACGCATCCCTCAGCGCGGCAGGGCTTGACACAAGAGTTGTGTTCATCGCATACCACGAGACCGTTTGGGCGCCCGCTATTGAAAAGCTCAACAACTGCAAGCGCTTCTCCTTTATGCTTGCCGCTATCGGCAGAGGATATAACGAGTCGGTTGCCGCAGAGCCTACCCCCGTCACCCTAAAACCCTATCAGCTCAACGTAAGAGATACCTTCCCCAAGAGGATCGAGGAATATCTCGCGCACGCTGATATATGGAAAGCTTCAAACAAGTGCCCTTCACTCGTTTACGAGTACCACTTCTGGATACATCAGTACCGTGACCCCGGTGTCCTTGACTTCGCAAAGATAATCTATGACGACGTAAGAGGCTACAAGAAGAGAGGCTACGACGGTATAATCGAGGACGGCTCTCAGAGATCCTTCTTCCCCAACGGATTTTTGTTCTACGTTTACGGAAGCACCCTCTTCGATACCTCTGTTGATTTCGACGCTATGGTGGAGGACTACTTCAGCCACGCTTACGGCGAGGCTTGGAGTGAGGTCGTTGAGTTCCTCAAGAAAATTGGCAAGGCGTTTGATATGGACTATATGCAGGGAAAGAACTCGTCAAACCCTGCGGCAGGTCCTTTCTATAATCCCGCTCATGCCGAAGCGCTTCACTCAGTCAAGGAGATATGCGCCGAGTTCAAGCCCACTCTTGAGAAATACAAGAATATGCCAAAGAGAGCTCAGACCGTGTCTGTCCGTCTTATGATAAAATACCTTGAGTACCTGGAAAGACTCGCTAAGTGTATGGCGCTTAAGTCCGTTGGAGCTGACATTGAGGCATCTGACGCCTTCATTGAGCTTTGCCGTGAATTCGGTAAGTACGAGGTAGAGATCGAGCGCTATTACGACCAGCATATGATGGGCGCGTCGATAGGCAGGATCTTTAAAAAGTCGACCACGTTTATTCATTTCGACTGATAAAAACAAAGCAAACGAGGCTGTCTCAAATGCAAATTTGAGACAGCCCCTTTAAATTTTTCGAATTATATTGTTTTACTCAACCGTCACTGTTGCGTAGACCGCGTAGTGGTCGGAAAGGTTTGTTCCCGCGAGAGTAAAGTCGCTTACAGTTACGCCCTTGTAAATGATATTATCAAGAGACTTGTCGGAGTTTGCGTAGGTGTAAAGCGTTTCGTCGGTGTTGGCGAGAGTATATCCCGCGTCGGTGAAGAGATCGAAATAAGAGAATTCCTTCACGTTCCAGTCGGCGATCATAATGACCTTGTCATACTCCTCGTAAATTTCAAGAAGCTCAAGTATCTGATTCTTATTTACGGTATCGTCTGTCAGATTGCTGTGGAACGCCAGATGAGTGCTTACGAGCTTGACTGTCTCACCGTTTATGGTGAGGTCGGCTGTGAGATAGTAGTAATCCGATGCCGCAATGGCGCTCGTGTGAAGAGGACCTGCCGTCTTGTTGCACTCATATGCTTTCTGCTGGATATTCGAGATCGGCACTCTTGAATAAAGAGCGTTGCAGCTGTATCTCGACTGAGTTCCCTCAAAGGCGGTGTCATATCCCGCAAAGAGAGATGCCTTCGCGTAATTCGAGGGAGTGAACTTTGCGCTGTACTCAGCCAGACCGATCACGTCGGCATCGACCGCGTTGTAGATAAAGTCCTTATAGTCTTCAACAGCGGTTTTGTAGTCACTGTCGGAAATCGTTGAGTTCGGTCTTCCGCCCATCGAGAAGTGACCGATATTCCAGATAGCTATGCGAATAGCGTTTTCGTCCACTGTGGGGGTCTCGCCCGACTTGAAGAATTTTATCGAGGTGGGGAGGCAGAAATTATCTGTGCTGTGGTGGTAAACGTAAAGATATCTTGCGTTATCGGGAATGGTGAGAGTAACAGTTTCCTCCTCGGTCCAGACTACCTTTGTGTATCCCGTAGCGTAGGAGGGAGAATAATTAACTTTCAGCTCCTTAGCGAGGAAGGCATATCCGAATTCCAGAGCACCCTCTCTCTTGGTAAGGGTCAGCTTGTCGAATACCGAATCCTCAACCTTTATGAGTGATCCGCAATACTCATTTGAGTTTACATACTTGTTATTCGAGTTGGCAATAGTGCCGCCTATCTTGTCCATCTCTTCTATGGGGTATTCGTACTCTGTAACGCCCGAATCGTCAAATCTGTAGTCAAGCGCCTCCCAGCTCTCGCCGTCATCGTAGGATACCTCAAGGTAATAGCTTATGGGAGAGACTCGCATCTCGGGAGTGTTTCCGTCAGCGCCCGCAGCTCCGGGAGCTCCGTTCGAGCCCGTTGCGCCGTTCGCGCCCGCAGATCCCGTATTTCCCTTGTCGCCCTTATCTCCCTTATCGCCCTTGTCGCCTTTGTCACCTGCTTCGCCATCGGCACTTACTGCCTTAACGCCGGTATCAAGGTCGCCTATCCACCAGTTGCCGTTCTCTCCGATGGTGGGGGTTATGCCGTCCTTACCGTCTACAGGCGGCTCTTGGTTGCAGGAGCTTAAGATGCTGAGTGACATCAGCACCATAACTGCCGCTATGATCAATGCTAAATATTTTTTCATAATATCCTCCGTTTTTACTCAACCGTCACTGTTGCGTAGACCGCGTAGTGGTCGGAAAGGTTTGTTCCCGCGAGGGTGAAGTCGCTTACGGTTACGCCCTTGTAAATGATATTATCAAGAGACTTGTTGGAGTTTGCGTAGGTGTAAAGCGTTTCGTCGGTGTTGGCGAGAGTGTATCCCGCGTCGGTGAAGAGATCGAAATAAGAGAATTCCTTCACGTTCCAGTCGGCGATCATAATAACCTTGTCATACTCCTCGTAAATTTCGAGAAGCTCAAGTATCTGATTCTTATTTACGGTATCGTCTGTCAGATTGCTGTGGAATGCCAGATGAGTGCTTACGAGCTTGACCGTCTCTCCGTTTATGGTGAGGTCGGCTGTGAGATAGTAATAATCAGATGCCGCAATGAGATTTGTGTGAAGAGGTCCTGCCGTCTTGTTGCACTCATACGTTTTCTGCTGGATATTCGAGATCGGCACTCTTGAATAAAGAGCGTTGCAGCTGTATCTCGACTGAGTTCCCTCAAAGGCGGTGGTATAGTCCGCGAAAAGCGTATTCTTCGCAAGGTTTGAGGGGGTGAACTTTGCGCTGTACTCAGCCAGACCGATCACGTCGGCATCGACCGCGTTATATACGAAATCCTTGTAGTCCGCAAGCTTAGCCTCGAAATCCTTGTCGGTGAGCTTTGTGTTAGGAGATGCTCCCATCGAGAAGTGACCGATATTCCAGATAGCTATGCGAATAGCGTTTTCGTCCACCGTGGGAGTCTCGCCCGACTTTGAGAACTTGACCGCCGAGGGAAGCATATATTTGTCGTTGCTGTTGTGATAGATATAGAGATATCTCGCGTTGTCGGGGATCTTCAGTGTCACCGAGTCGGCGGAGCTCCAGATGACCTTTGTGTATCCCGTCGCGTAAGAGGGAGAATATCCCACGCAAAGCTCCTTCGCGAGGAAGGCGTAGCCCATAGTATCCGAGCTCTCTCTCTTTGTGATCGTTACGGTGTCAAATACCGAGTCCTCAACCTTTATAAGCGCGCCGTGGTAGCCCTCGGCGATCGTGTATTTGTTGTTTGAGGTGGCTATAGTTCCCGCATCCTTCACAACGGTATCCATAGGATAGTCATACTCGGTAACGTGAGAATGATCGAATGAGCAATCAAGCTCCTCCCAGGTAGCTCCGTCGTCATAGCTGACCGACATACGGTAGGTCATTGGGTTTATCTTGAACTTGGGGGTCCTTCCGTCAGCGCCCGCAGCTCCCGGTGCGCCTGTCTGACCCTTAGAGCCCGGAGCGCCCGCAGCGCCCGTGTCGCCCTTATCTCCCTTGTCACCCTTGTCGCCCTTCTCTCCGTCAGCGCCCTTCTCTCCGTCAACACCCGCTGCCTTGACGCCCGTATCGTGGTCGCCGAGCCACCAGTTGCCGTTTTCGCCGATGGTAGGAGTCAAGCCGTCCTTACCGTTTGCGGGGGACTTTTGATTGCAAGAGCTGAAGATACCGAGGGTCATCAGCACCATAGCTATCGCCAATATCAAAGCGAAATATTTTTTCATAAAAACCTCCTTAAAATATGCCGAAGCACTTTAATAAATTATACATTTTTTATATTTTAATGTCAATAAGGGGCTTATATTTTTGGAGCATTGTAAAAAAAACCGTCATCGAAAATGTTTATTTTCAACAAACATAAAAGGCTGTCTCATTTGCTTTGAGACAGCCCATATTCAGTGGATTATTTATTCACGATCATTCTTCTGAGTCTGAGAAGAGTAAGTCTGTTGCGCACAAAGGGCGCGAAGTCGAGCATCATAGGTATCTTTTTCTCATCGACCTCTATATCCTCAAGAGTCGACTTGATACCGAGCTCACGGTAGATAGCCTCAAGGCTCTCGAGGGTCGGAAGCTCCTCAAAGAGCGCCGCGATATCGCCCCAAGCCGCCTCAAGCTCCTCTGCCTTTATGCCACCCGCGGCATCCTTTGAGTTTTCGTCCTTGATCTGAGCCGAAAGCGCCTCTCCGAACATAGGATATATCTCCTCCTCGCCGATGAGAGGATAATCTCTGAGCTCGGGGGATCTCATAGCCGCAAGGCGGAGGTATTCACGGTAGACTATCAGTGTGCAAACTCCCACCTTTTCTCCGTGGAGCGCATCGGATCTCTCCGCGAAGCCCTCGGGCTTCATCTCTATAAAGTGTGAAAGGTGATGCTCCGCACCCGACGCGCACCTTGAGTTTCCAAGCATCTGCATTGCAAGGCCCGACATCAGAAGACCGTATGTCAGCTTTGCGAAGGCGTCGGGATCTCCTCTCTTTACTCCGTCAGCGCTCTTGATAACGTCGTCGGTCGCCGACAGAGTCATATCGTAGATCCTGTCGCAGAAATACTCGCCCTTGAGTATCTTTCCGATCCTCCACTCGGTGAGCGCCACGTATTTTCCGATCATATCTCCCATACCCGAAAGAGCCAGGCGGATAGGAGCTTTCGCGATAACGTCAAGGTCGGCAACAACGATCTTCGGCGCGACCGCCGTAAGAGTCTTCTTTGCTCCGTCCCAGGTCATTGCCGCGACCGAGGAGCAAAATCCGTCGACACTCGCCGCTGTGGGGCAGGATACAAAATCTATCCCCTTTGTGTAGGCGCAGTATCTGGTTATATCGTGGACCGTTCCCGAGCCAACGGCGATGAGATAGCCTGTCTCCTCGGGGATCTCAGCCATTGCCAGAGCCACTCCGTGATTGTCGGCGTGGAGATCCTTCGCGGGGAGGATTATCTCCTTGTCGGCTCTCGGACGGACAAGTCCCTCAGCTCTGTAGGTATTCTCGTCGTAGATAGCTACGCTGTAGCCCGAAAGCTTATATTTATCGGTGTATTTTTCTATATCCTTGAGACAGCCCGACTCAACCACGCAAAACTCGGTAGTCATTGCGTGTTCTCTTCCGCAGGAGCAGAGTCCCGAATAATTTTTTCCGTCAATTATCATTTTTCTTCCCCCTTTTTCTGTCCGTAATACGCACCCTTTCCGTGCTTTCTCAGATAGTGCTTGTCAAGAAGATACTGTGAGCATACGGCATCGGGCGACATCGTCATAGTGTGCCAAGCCATCATTGCAACCTCCTCGAGAATTATCGAGTTCTGAACCGACTCGGAGGCGTTCTTTCCCCAGGTGAAAGGTCCGTGAGAGTGAACGAGAACTCCGGGGATCTGCATCACCGTCTCGTCGGTAAACTCCCTCGCGATCACCACACCCGTATTCTTCTCGTACTCGGTGAAGATCTCCTCCTCGGTCATCTCCTCTGTGCAGGGTACAGCGCCGTAAAAGGCATCTGCGTGGGTAGTTCCGAGCACGGGTATCGAGCGGTGTGCCTGAGCGAAGATGGTTGCCCATCTGGAATGTGTGTGCGCGATTCCGCCGATCTTCTCAAAACGGCGGTAGAGCTCAAGATGCGTGGGGGTATCGGAGGAGGGGTTCAGATCTCCGTCGACCTTGTTTCCCTCAAGGTCGATCACGACCATATCCTCTGCCTTCATCGTCTCATAGCTTACTCCCGAGGGCTTGATGCAGACTATTCCCTTTTCTCTGTCTATCTCGGAAACGTTGCCCCAGGTGAGGGTGATGAGCTTGTTCTCGGCAAGTGCCATATTTGCGCGGTAAACTCTTTCTTTGATATCCTCAAACATAATTATTTCCTTTCTTGACTTTTTATTTTCTCTTTGATATAATTATAATATATGATTGA
The DNA here is from genome assembly GCA_015064085.1 of Oscillospiraceae bacterium. Taxonomy (GTDB): domain Bacteria; phylum Bacillota; class Clostridia; order Oscillospirales; family CAG-272; genus HGM12713. The sequence goes on from SVSX01000053.1 coordinate 12,409, forward strand.
AAAATGCGCAATAGTTGGCGCTAAATTAGGCAAATGAGCATTTTTATATAGTAAAGCGCTCAGAAAGGTTGCACGTATGAACAAATTAAGCGAACGTCAAGAGCAGATCCTCGCTCTTCTTGAGACACGGCGCTCACTGAGAGTCACCGAGCTCTCAAAGCTTCTTTACACCTCGCCCTCAAGCATAAGGAGGGATCTTTGCAGACTCGAAAATCTGCGTTTGCTCCACCGCACACACGGAGGAGCGGAGGCGCAGGGGGAGCTTCAGGGCGCGATACCGCTGAACGTCCGTATGACCAAGAACACCGCCGCAAAGCGGCTGATCGCCAAGAAGGCGAGTGTGTTCCTATCGGAGGGGCAGAACATAATGCTCGACGGCTCGTCCACCGCAAGCTTTATGCTTCCCTATATTGCTCCCTTCAAGAAGGTCACCGTCTTCACAAACAGTATGATCACCGCTCAGAGCGCCATTGCCTACGGCATCGACACCCATTGCATCGGAGGGAGATCGGTGGACGGCTCGGCAGTCCTCGCGGGTGAGGAGGCGTATAGAACGGTCAGCGCTCTCTGCCCCGACCTGCTCTTTTTCTCCTCCCAGAGCCTCGACGCCTCGGGAGTGATCTCCGACTCCACCGAGGAGGAGAATCACCTCAGGGCGCTGATGATCGCGAACGCAAAGACCAGAGTCTTTCTCTGCGACAGCGAAAAGTTCAACAAGCGCTCCCTTCACAGGCTGACAAGCCTCACAGAGCTCGACGCCGCTGTCTTTGACACCCCCTTCGCGGCGGTCGAGGGAATGTGCAAGATCCTTTGACGCGCGTATCTTCCGCATAAAATTATAAGGACCGCCTTCTCCGTCGTTTTCGACAGAAAAAGCGATCCTTTTTTATTCGTGCGCTTTTATTCCTTTGCTATCCTGCAATATTTCTCTCCGTCAAAGCCGATACCCTTTATATTCTCGCGGGGTGTGTTTTTGAGTATCTCCTCGACCTCGTTTATATACCTCGAAGAGGTATGCCACGGGCTTTGGCTTGCCTTTGCCACGTAGATCGGCTCAAATTCTCCTCGGTTCTTCACTAAAATTTCAGCCAGGAACGAACCGCCATCATCAAGGAAAATATACGCGGTGTACGCGCCCTGCTCCCCTGCCGTATTCATTATCGGTATTTCAACGTAAGAGGATGCGGAATAAACGTAATCAAACCTTGTCTTGTCAAGTCCTTTTTCCTTAAGCTCGTTACCGAAAGCCGTGTTTTCAAAAGGAATTACAGCATCAACTCCTACCGTTGGAATGTATGCGTGTACGGCAAGGTGAGCGAAATAGTACGACAGATATCTGCCCGCAACGTACTGAGCGTAATTTTCCATCTCCTTCAGCGACTCGTCGTGATGGGGAGTAAAGCTCTCTCCGTCAAAGAACAGAAGGGATTTATCCTCCTTCGAGGCACTACCCGCAAGCGCGAGCTTTGCTTCGTCGGTCGTATCCAGAACAAAGTATTCGGGAAGGAAGTCAGCCGATTTTTCGGCGCTTTTTTTCATAAGCTCTAAGAAATTACCGTCCCCCGCAACAGCTTCAAGTTGTTTTTCCTTAAACAGCGGAGCAGCCTCGGTTATCGTAAAGTCTGAAAGGTTCAGCTCCACCGTCTTTGCCGCCTCAAAAGTCTTGACGGTCTCTCCGTTCACGTCGGTTTCCTTGATAAAGAAGCAGACACCAAGTCGTGTATGCTCAAGGTCGGGTGTGCGGATCCCGAGAAGAAGGTGGGAGTCAGCCGACTTAAAAAGCGCGGCGAATTCTTCACTTGCGGCATTGCTCTCGGCATAATTTCTGATCTCATTACCTAAATGAGAGTGTTCGTTGATAGAATCATCTAAAACCACGTAATCAGAAATGAAGCTAAAATTCTTACGGTATTTCAATAGATCCGGATTCGGGATATACGTCAACTCAAGATATTCCTCAAGCTCTGCTATTGCCTTCTCATAGGAGGCATAATTGCCGAAGAACCATTTATCTTCAAGAGGGAAAAAATCAAGATCGCCGTAAATTACGTTTGCAGCCGTTGTCGTCGCCGCGGTGGTCGCCGCGGTTGTTGTGACCTCGGGGGTGTCGTCTCCCTCGTTGCAGGAAGCAAGGAGAGAGAAAATGAGTAATAAAGCTAAAATTAATGTTATCTTTTTCATACTCTTTCTTCCTTTCTTGTTATTTTTTGTTGTTCAAAATCCTTTTGTGCTTCTACCACAGTTTCATTTTAGCATAAAATGCTTTATTTGTCAACATAAATTCCGCTCAATTACCATTTTTTTACTTTTTGCCCCTTGCAGACTACCCGACGCCCCTTGCAACAGGAAGACTCGGACGGGGTAATGTATCTTTTTGTTCGTTACGGACACCTCATCCGTCACGGCGTTGCCGTGCCACCAACGTTTGCCAGAGGCAAACTTGCCAAGTTCGCTGCGCGAACGTTGTTCTCCCACGATGCAATGTTTGCGAAGCAAA
>SVSX01000054.1 GCA_015064085.1 Oscillospiraceae bacterium
CTGCTGGTAGGGAAGGATCTTAGCAAGAGCCGCTTCTCTATCCTCAGCGGTGTCAGAGCAGATCATCTCTCTGAATGCCGCAATTCTGTTAGCCTCAAAGAACATATGCTCTGTACGGCAGAGACCGATACCCTCAGCGCCGAGCTCGCGAGCCTTCTTAGCGTCTGCGGGAGTATCAGCATTGGTTCTAACCTTAAGTGTGCGGAACTCGTCAGCCCAGCCCATAATTGTGCCGAAGTTTCCGGAGATCTCAGCGTCAACTGTGGGAATGATGCCGTCGTAGATAGCACCTGTAGAACCGTCTATAGAAATGTAGTCGCCCTCTGTGAATGTCTTACCTGCGAGAGTGAACTTCTTGTTCTCCTCGTCCATTGCGATCTCGCCGCAACCGGAAACGCAGCACTTACCCATACCACGAGCAACAACTGCTGCGTGAGATGTCATACCGCCGCGAACTGTAAGGATACCCTGAGCAGCCTTCATACCTGTGATATCCTCGGGGGATGTCTCAAGTCTTACAAGAACTACCTTCTTACCTGCGTTGTTCCAAGTCTCAGCGTCCTCAGCGGAGAATACGACCTGTCCGCAAGCAGCGCCGGGAGATGCTCCGAGACCTCTGCCCATAGGAGTTGCAGCCTTAAGAGCCTTAGCGTCGAACTGGGGATGGAGAAGTGTATCAAGGTTTCTGGGGTCGATCATAAGAACGGCCTCTTCCTTGGTCTTGTGACCCTCCTTAACGAGGTCGCAAGCTATCTGGAGAGCTGCGGGTGCAGTTCTCTTACCGTTTCTGGTCTGAAGCATATAGAGCTGCTCGTTCTCAACGGTGAACTCCATATCCTGCATATCGTGGTAGTGGTTCTCGAGAATTCCGCAGATCTCAACGAACTGAGCGTAAGCTGCGGGGAACTTGTCTGCCATCTCAGCGATGGGCATAGGTGTACGAACACCTGCAACAACGTCCTCACCCTGTGCGTTTACAAGGAACTCACCCATGAGCTTCTTCTCACCTGTGGAGGGGTCACGTGTGAACGCAACACCTGTTCCGCAGTTGTCACCCATGTTACCGAATGCCATTGCCTGAACGTTTACAGCTGTACCCCAGCTATAGGGAATGTCGTTGTCACGGCGGTATACGTTAGCTCTGGGGTTATCCCAGCTACGGAATACTGCCTTAACAGCTCCGATGAGCTGCTCCTTGGGATCGGTGGGGAAATCTGCGCCGATCTTTGCCTTATACTCAGCCTTGAACTGATTTGCGAGCTCCTTGAGGTCGTCAGCGGTAAGCTCAACGTCGAAGGTAACACCCTTCTTAGCCTTCATTTCGTCGATAAGCTCTTCGAAATACTTCTTACCAACCTCCATAACGACGTCGGAGTACATCTGGATAAATCTTCTGTAGCAGTCGTAAGCCCAACGAGCGTTGCCGGACTTCTTAGCCATAACCTCAACAACCTCTTCATTAAGACCGAGGTTAAGAATGGTATCCATCATACCGGGCATGGATGCACGAGCACCGGAACGAACCGAAACGAGAAGGGGATTCTCAAGATCGCCGAACTTCTTGCCGGTAACAGCTTCCATCTTGGTGATGTACTCCATGATCTCAGCCATGATCTCGGGGTTGATCTGTCTGCCGTCCTCATAGTACTGGGTACAAGCCTCTGTAGAAATTGTGAAGCCCTGGGGAACAGGATTTCTTTCGGGGAACTTTTCCTTGAAGATGTTTGTCATTTCCGCAAGGTTTGCGCCCTTACCGCCGAGGATCTCACGCATAGACGCGTTACCCTCGGTAAAGAGATAGCAATACTTCTTTGCCATTGGTAGTTTACCTCCAAAATAAAAATATAAATTTTTGACACACTAAAAGAGCCGTCAGAGCATCTTTTGCTCAACAGCAACAATCATTATACCATATTATTTATAAAAACACCATAGCTCTGCCCCATTTTTTACAAACTAAATTGTAAATTTTTTGTTAATTGAGGTAAAAACCGAGAGGGTTTGTTGATTTTTTTCAATTTGTATAATATAATTATAGTTCAGGAAATATAATTTAAGGAAGGCAGAGAAGGTCAATGGCAGACATTTTTGAGCTTTTTAAAAAGATCTCATCGGGGAGCGACACAAAGCGCGAGCCGATAACACATATAGTCGCGGGACTTGGAAACCCCGGTGACAAATATTATCTCACCCGCCACAACGCGGGCTTTTTGGCTATGGACTATATTTCGCAGAAATATTCCGCGCCCATAAATCGCGTCAAGTTCAAAGCCCTTTGCGGTGAGGCGGTCATAGGGGGAAAAAGTGTGCTTCTGATGAAGCCTCAGACCTTTATGAACGCGTCGGGAGAGGCAATATCCGAAGCTGCGGCGTTTTATAAGATCCCTCTTGAGAACATAATTATTATCTGTGATGACGTAAACCTTGACGTTGGCAGAATGAGAGTCAGAAAAAAGGGAAGCGACGGCGGACAGAGAGGACTTCGCAGTATCTGTACAATTATGGCGAGTGAGGATTTTCCGAGAGTACGCATCGGTGTCGGCAAGAAGCCCCATCCCGATTTTGATATGGCGGATTGGGTGCTTTCGGAATTCCGTGAGGAAGAGAAGAAGGTGCTTTTCGACGAGTTTGGTACTGTGGCGGGCGGTGTTGAAAAGCTCATAGATGGAGATATCGACGGCGCTATGCAGCTCTGCAACGGCGCTAAGGCTTAAATTTTTTTGGTGGTAAGAAACTATGAATATGCTGACCGATTGTATAAGAGCGGACGGTGAATACCGTCATCTGCTCGATGAGATATCGGCTCAAAGAGCGGCGAGAAATCCCGCGCCGATAGTGGTGGCGGGACTTTGCGACGGCGCTTCGGACGCGGCATATGCCGCTCTCGTTGAGGATATTACAAAAAGGGGCAGAGCGCCCTCTCCGATATTGCTCATCTGCTCCGAGGAAAAGGAATGTCTGCGTATTTCTAACCTTTTGAAGAGGTTTGATATAAACGCCGAGTTCTTTATTACGAGAGACCTTAATTTTTATAATATAGTTGCCTCCCATGAGTACGAGCATGAGAGGCTTCGTGTGCTGTCAAGAATTCTCGCGGGAGAGCTTGACGTGGTAGTCACCACTCCCGACGCGGCTATAGGCTACACCATTCCCCCCGAGAGGTTTATCTCCGCGATGATGAAGGTGGAATACGGTGAGACGGTCATTGACGTATCGGCGTTCGCCGATATGCTTCTCGGTGCGGGTTACGTCCGCACCGAGATGGTAGACGCCCCGGGGCAATTTGCCCTCAGAGGCGGAATAGTTGATGTTTACCCACCCTACGGAAGGTACACCGATATAGATGACAAGCCGCTCACGGGCGCATATCCGATACGCATAGAGCTTTTTGGCGACGAGATCGACAGAATGGAGATATTTGACGTTGAAAGTCAGAGAATGACCGTTACTCTCAATTCAGCCGAGCTCTGCCCCGCGAGGGAGATACTGCTTGATGCCGAGATAAAAAAGAAGCTCAGAGGCGCTGTGGCGGCTCATTTTGGAAAGAGCAAGGATGATAGAGCGTCGTCGGAGATGGTATCCGAGATAGCGGCGATCGACGGCGGACTTGACATTAACTTTGCCGACAAATATATTACTCTCGTGTATCCCGAGAGAACGGCGCTTATAGATTATGTTTCGGGCACACCCTGTGTGCTTATCAAAAACACCACCGCCTGTCTGGACCGACTCAAGGCGTCGCAATGGCATCTTGAGCAGAGCATCGAGGAGCTTCTCGAAAACGGAACGATAGCGCCGAAATACACCGACTACGCAAAGCCGCCTTCGGCTTTTGATCTCTTCTGCGAGAGAAATCCCAGCGTACACTTCGATGCCTTCGGGCAGGGAATGTCGGGAAAGAAGCTTGCGGCGATGTTTACCTTCAGGACCAAGCATATGGTCTCCTACAGCGAGAATTACGATATGCTTTGCGAGGACCTTGAGGGATACCGTAAGACAGGCTACAAGATCATAGTTATGACCGAGAACGAGGCTGCGGCAAAGAACCTCACGGGTCTCCTTTGCGACAAGGGATTTTCGGCTATCGTTGAGACCGACAAGGGGGATTTTACCATTGCCGATCTTCCGAAAAACACCATAATGGTAAAGTGGCGTCAGGCTATAAGAGGCTATGAGCTGACCTCGGCGAAGATAGTCGTTCTGTCTACTAACAGCGACAGCCGCGACGGCGGTCTTTCCACGGGCGGAAGACTCAAGACCTCGAGAAAAAAGAAGAGCGCCGCCGAGAGGATAATGTCCTGCAATGACCTTTCCGTGGGTGATTTCGTTGTTCACGAGGTCCACGGCATCGGTCAGTATATGGGAATCGAGAACCTTACCGTTGACGGTGTCAGCCGTGACTACGTCAATATAAGATACGCGGGGAGTGACAGACTTTTCCTGCCCACCGACAAGCTTGATATGATCTCGAAATATATAGGCGCTCATTCCGACGACGGACTTGTGAAGCTTTCAAAGTTCAGCGGCGGAGAGTGGATGAGAGCCAAGGCAAAGGCTAAGGCGGCGGTAAAGGAGATGGCAAAGGAGCTGATCCAGCTTTACGCCGAGCGTATGAGACGCCCGGGCTTTGCCTTTCCCGCCGATGACGATATCCAGCGTGACTTTGAGGCTGCCTTCGAATACGACGAGACTGACGGACAGCTTGAGGCTATTGAGGATATAAAGAAGGATATGATGTCTTCCGTGCCGATGGATAGACTCCTTTGCGGAGACGTGGGCTTCGGAAAGACAGAGGTGGCGCTCCGCGCCGCATATAAGGCGGTGCTGGGAGGAAAGCAGGTGGCGATCCTCGTTCCCACCACGATACTTGCCCTTCAGCATTTTCAGACGGTCACCAGCCGAACCAGAGGCTTTTCGGTGAACGTTGATATGATATCCCGTTTCCGTACTCCAAAGCAACAGGCGCAGACGCTGCGTAAGCTGAAGCGAGGCGAGGTCGATATCATAATCGGAACACACAGGCTTATATCAAAGGATATAGAGTTCAAGGATCTCGGACTTCTCATTGTAGACGAGGAGCAGAGATTCGGAGTGGCGCAGAAGGAAAAGCTGAAGCAGGTGGCGGGTAACGTTGACGTGCTCACCCTTTCGGCGACCCCTATTCCGAGAACACTTAATATGGCGATGGGCGGAATACGCGACGTGTCGGTCCTTGACGAAGCCCCGGGAGACAGACTCCCCGTTCAGACCTACGTGCTCGAGCACGACGAGCTGATAATAATTGAGGCGATAAAGAGAGAGCTTCGCCGCGGAGGACAGGTATTTTATCTTTATAACTTTGTCGAAAGCATCGACACCTGCGCTTCAAAGCTGGCAAAGGAGATCCCCGAGGCAAGAATAACGGTGGCTCACGGAAAGATGGACAAGGAACGGCTTGAGGATATCTGGGCGGAGATGCTCAGCGGACAGATCGATATTCTCGTTTGTACCACGATAATCGAGACGGGCGTTGACATACCGAACGCAAACACACTTATAGTCGAGAACGCTCAGCGCCTCGGACTTTCTCAGCTTCACCAGATAAGGGGAAGAGTCGGACGATCCTCGAGAAGAGCATATGCCTATTTTACATTCCCGAGGGATAAGACCGTCAGTGAAATAGCGACAAAGCGCCTTGAGGCAATAAGAGAATACGCCGAATTCGGCGCGGGATTTAAGATCGCTATGCGAGATCTTGAGATCAGAGGCGCGGGAAATATTCTCGGAGCTGAGCAGCACGGACATCTCGATGCCGTGGGATACGATCTCTATATCAAGCTTCTGAATGAAGCGGTGCTCGAGGAAAAGGGCGAAAAGCCCGAGGAGAAGGTGGACACCACCATAACCCTCAAGTGCGATGCCTTCATTCCCGAAAAATACGTGTCCTATTCCTCTCAGAGAATGGAGCTTTACAAAAAGATAGCCAATATCGAAACTCCCGAGGACAGAGATGACGTCATCGACGAGATGATAGACCGTTTCGGCGATATCCCGACACCGACTCAAAATCTGCTTACAGTGGCACTTGTCAGAGCGGCGGCTATCAAATGCCGCATAACCTCGGTGGTCGAGGACACGGGAGAGGTCAAGCTCTATCCTCTCGATTTCAATATCGGAATATGGTCGGACCTTGCCTTTGAGTATAAGGGAAGACTCAGCGTTATTATGGCTGATCCCCCCGCGGTGCGGTTCAGAAAGCAAAGCGGAGAAAATCTGCCTAAGGTGCTCTACGCGATGCTCACAAGATACCTTGAGCTTGAAGCGGCAGAGAAGGCGGAAGCCGAAAGATCCGAGAAATAATGTTTCGAATATGTTGAAAAAGAGTAAATATTGAGTTTTTTCTGTGATTGCTATAGACAAAAGATAGGAAATATTATATAATATTGAGAGATTACTTGAAAAGGAAGGATCAGTTAAATGAAAAAAAGACCGCTTAAGGCGCTTGCGGCGCTTCTTGCGATTTTGATGATATCACTTTCGCTCTTTGGCTGCTCGTCGAAGGGAAAGACACTTATGGAGCTTGACGGGACAAAGATCTCGGTCAATACCTATCAGCTCTTTCTCTCAAGAATGAAGGGAACGCTTTGCTCGGCTTCCTATTACGGAAACAACGCAAAATACCCCTCCTTCTGGGATACCGTTATGGATGCCGACGGAACGACCTATAACAAGCATTTTACCGACGAGGTGCTGAACAGCACGAAGAATTATCTTGCGGCTCTCTATCTTTTTGATAAGGAGGGGCTCAAGCTTCCCGACTCCTATATCGAAGAGATCGACGCCGAGCTTGAGGAGCTTATAGAGAACGATGCCGACGGCTCGAAGAATTCCTTCAACGCAATTCTTTCCGAGTTTGGTGTGAACTATAAGATGCTCCGCGAGGCGTATATAATGGAGGCTAAGATTGCCTACCTTAACGATCATCTCTTCGGAGCTGACGGCTCGAAGATATCTCCCAAGCTTATTGAGGATTATTATCAGGCAAATTACGCGAGATTCAAGCAGGTGTTCATATATACCTACGCTCTCGTCTGGGATACCGATGAGAACGGTGACGACGTATATTACAGCACTACCGACTCGAAGAAGATATCCTACGACAAGACCGCTAAGACCACCAATAAGAACGGAGAATACGTCAAGGATAAGAACGGCGACGACGTTTATTTCACCGAAGAGGGAAGGATCGCTTACGACAAGAAGAACGGACAGAGAAATCCCGTTCTCGACTCGGAAACAGGATATCAGATGACCAGAAAATACACAGAGGCAGAGCTTATTGCCGCAAGTGATTACGCGCAGCAAGTCCTTGAAAAGGCTGAGGCGGGTAACTACACTCTCTTCGACTCGTTGGTGGATAATTACAGCGAGGACGAGGGAATGAGCAAATACGCGAACGGGTATTACGTTACCGCGGACACCGACTACGACTCTCCCGAGGTCATAGAGGCGCTCTTTGATATGAAGGATGGAGAGGTGAGACGTGTAAACTCGGAATACGGTATCCACATAGTTATGAGATACGAGCTCGAGGAGGAAGGATATTCGAAGACGGCAAATTCCGACTTCTTCGTCAATGCCGAGTCGGGGCAGATAGTTTTTATGTCGGAGCTTAAGAATTATCTTCTTTCCGAGAAGCTTAAGTCCTATGTTGATATGATAGAGATCGACGAGGAGCTGCTCGGGACGGTGGATATGAAGAGCAGCGGAGTTAATTTTTACTATTAATTTTGTGTTTTCTATTGACAAGAGAAAAAGGTTGTGATATAATCGCAACACAACCTCATAGAGATCAGGGGTGCTTTTGGCTGAGACGGACGCGGTCCGAACCCTTTAACCTGATACGGATAATACCGGCGTAGGGAGATGCGATATATTTCGATATCCGAAATGTTTTTGACCTCACGGGAGATTTCCGTGAGGTCAAATTTTATTATGGAGGTCGGACTATGGACCGAACTTTTAAGACTCAAAGGCTGACGACGTCAGCCGTAATGCTCGCGCTTTCCGTAACGCTTGCGGCGGTCTGCGCACTCATTCCATTTTTAAATCTGCCGTTCGGAGGATCGTTCACGATAGCGAGTATGTTACCTGTTGTGATCGTCTCCTATATGTACGGCATTAAGTGGGGATTTTTCACAAGCATCACCTATTCGGTTTTGCAGATGCTAATGGACCTTATGCTTGGAACAAGCTCCTCTGTAATAATGGCAATGTTCATACCCTCGAGCGACGGTTATATGGGCAGTCTTGCGGGTGTGTTTATAATCCTGATAGATTATTTTATTGCCTACAGCGTTCTCGGTATCGGCGGTATCTTCAGAAAGAGGGTGAAGAATCCTGCCCTTGCGCTTTGTCTTGGTTCTGTTCTGGCGCTCTCGCTTAGATTCATTGCACACATCGTGTCGGGAACGATATTCTACGGAGCGTGGGCTGAATGGTTCTTCTCTCAGGAGGGCTTTTACAAGATTGGAGGATTTATTCTCGAGCATTTCAGCGGTTTTTCGCTGTCGCTGATCTATTCGGTATTTTATAACGGACTGTTTATGATACCCGAAATAATCATAACGGCAGTCGCCGCCGTGATCGTGTCGAGAATTCCCTATATCTCAAAGACCGAAAGTGAAAAGATCTGAGTCTTGACAAAAGGATAAAAATATGGTATAATTCAAAGGTAACTCCGCCGAACGGCCGCGCGGTATGTTGCCGAAAGGTATTACCGTGAGGAAAGTCCGGGCTTCACAGAGCGCGATAGCTGATAACGTCAGCCGGAGGCGACTCCCGGGAAAGTGCAACAGAAATAAACCGCCCTTCGGGGTAAGGATGGAAAGGCGAGGTAAGAGCTCACCCACTCCTATGGTAACATAGGTTTGCTGTAAACCCTATCGGAAGCAACACCGCAGTCGGATGCCTGCTCGGCATATATCCGCAGGTGGCACGGGGAGAGATCCTCGGAGCTGAGTGGCGACATTCAGCAAAGATAGATGGCCGTTTAAGACAGAACCCGGCTTACAGACGGAGTTACAAAAGCACAGAATTCATTTGGAATTCTGTGCTTTTGTTTTGTGCTTTAAATTTTATGTCTTCGCAGACTTTTATTTCTTTCGGAATAGCTATTCTATTATTCGGCTCTTTTTATCATTCAGCCACGATAAGGTAATAGTTTGCGGGGTATTTTTCACCGACCGTGAAGGTCATATATCCGTCGGAATACTCGGCGGGGACTTTACCTGTGTAGAAGCCTTCGGCGTTCACACCCCATACGCTGAGATCTTGGCGGTTGGTCTTTATCGAGATCTTGGCTTTTATGACCTCCGAAAGTATCGGAGCTTTTCCGTACTCGATCATCTTGTCGCCGTCGAAAACAGCCTCGGTGTTACGAGCTCTGCCTATGGTGGAAAGGAGCATATTGTCCGCATCCTCAATAGGCGCGTCCGAGAGTGAGGAGAGGGCGATAACACCGAAATCTGTGAATCCCTCGACCTTCAGTCCGTTGACTTCTGTTCCGTCAATAGGAGACATAATACCATTTTTGCCCTTGGCAAGAGTGCCGTAAATTATCTTTGTTCTCTCTGTATCAACAGCGCCGAACTTATTCTGAATATCACGCCACAGCTGTCCGTTGTCAGAGCGGATAATTCCGTTTTCCTCACCCTTTATCGTGTCAGCGGAGGAAATAACGCTGTCGCATCCCACAGCATCCTCACCGTCGGGAATGAGAGCGAGGCGGTGTATCTCAAGTCCTGTTTTGTATGCGTCGGAGATGATCTTTTCAATAGAAGCTGACTTAACGCCTATCTTCCTTTTTGCGGGAGAGATATCGGCTCTTCTCACCATAAGGGCGGAATGATAAAACAGACCGAATTTTGCGGGGTCGTTCCAGGTACTGAAGATACCTTCTCTGTATGGAACTCCGCCGATGGTAGAGGAGGATACCTCTTTGCCGAGGATATTCATATTCTCAAGCTTCGGACTGTAGGCGTAGGTGTGTATAGTCATACCCGCCCAGCCCTGAAGAGCGCAAACAGCCGCGTAATATATCGGACCTTCGGCTCTGTAGCTGTTGGGCCAAGGCATATCCCACTCAGAAACGAAATACGGGCGATTGTTAAGCCTCATAAAACCGAGGTTCGGGAATATGCTCTTCTGTCCGTTGATCTGAGCGTTTACGCAGAACTTGTCATTTTCTCCCCAACGCCAATCGTAGTAGTAATGGTGTCCATCCGCAAAATCCATCGTTCTCTGTGTCAGCGGGTTTGCGGGAGCGCCGTTTGTCCAGTTAGTTCCCGTTATGGGGCACTTTACCCCGATGGAACGCATATGGTCGTAGATCTCACGGTAATATTTTTCCGTCAGGTCTATTTTGAAGTCGATAAGAGGCTGTCTGTTTTCATAAATGTTGCAGGAGTCGGCGTCAAAATCGATATTCTTCTCATTGAGCCAGAGCTTAAAAAGCTCCTTCAGCTCCTTGTCGTACTCAGGGACACCCGCGGAGCCGTCAACAAGCTTTCTCACGTTGAATAGATCGCACTCGTTGGTAATCTCACACATAACGAAAACGGGATCGTCCTTGTATGCGAGACCCGTGTACTTGTTCACTCTGTTCCAGATCTGCTCACAGAATTCCTTTTGAAGATCGATAAGACGTCTTACGAATATGCTGTAAGGCTTTGCGGAATCTCTCAACTTGTCGGCGTAGGGAACTCCGTCACCCGACTTGAATTTTCTGTAGGTCATCATATCGAAATAGCAATAGATACCCTCGGACTTGAGAGCGTATATAAGATAGTCGAGTCTGTCCATACTTTCCTCGTCAAGGACTCTCGAGGAGCTTACTCGCTTACCCTTGGTAAAGCCATAGATGTTCGGTGTATCCCATTCCGCGTCGAGCTGATGAAATCTCACGATATTACAGCCGCTCTGCGCGAGTCTTCTCGCGACCTTCTTTGCGTAGTCGTGCTCGGGGAAGTTAGCTCCGCCGTTGAAATTTACTCCCCAGAAGCGAGCGGGAGTGCCGTCCTCAAAGCGGAAGCTGTCACCGTCGGGGAGGCAAAAGCCGTGCTTGCCCGCAGGCTTTTCGTCCGCGAACACAAAGGAGATATCAACGGGCATAGAATCCACATAAGCGGGGGTTTTGATATATTCAGACATTTTTATGCTCCTTTTTAATTGTCCTTATTTGGCTTTGCCTGAAGGACTGTGACATTATTTCTGTGGTAGGATTTCGGGGGAGTGTCGGGTTTGTCGTTAAGTCTTACCTTTATAGTTCCCGCCAAGGGATTTATTTCTGTAACAGTGCCAACTCCGTCCTCGGTCTTTACCGTGGAATCGACGGGAGGTGTCTTTTTGATCTCCTCCTCATAGGTCTCGTGCTCATAGCGCAGACAGCACATAAGTCTTCCGCAAGCGCCCGAGATCTTGGTGAAGTTCAGCGAGAGGTTCTGCTCCTTTGCCATTTTTATGGATACCTGAGCAAAATCGTTCAAAAAGAGTGAGCAGCAAAGGGGTCTTCCGCACATACCGAGACCGCCTATGAGCTTTGCCTCGTCTCTTATACCGATCTGACGGAGCTCTATTCTGGTTCTGAAGACCGAAGCCAGATCCTTGACCAGCTCTCTGAAATCTACTCTGCCTGCCGAGGTAAAATAGAAGAGAAGCTTTGTGTTATCAAAGGTGTACTGCGCCTCAATGAGCTTCATATCAAGTCCGTGAGCCATAATTCGCTCGTTGCACTTAACGAATGCGTCCTGCTCCTTCTGCTTGTTATCCTTGTGGTGCTGTATGTCAGCCTCTGTGGCTATGCGCACGACGGGACGGAGGGGAGGGACGATATCGCTTTCGCTGACGAAGGTGTTCGCGAGAGCCACGTCTCCGAATTCAAGTCCTCGCGCGGTTTCCACGATGGCGTGCATATTTCTCTTAAGAGTGAGACCCGAGGGATCGAAATAATAGGTCTTTCCGCTCGACTTGAAGCGGATACCGATGACCTCCACCATCACCGAGCTCTTCTGAGGCTCGGGGGCTTTTTCGGGAGCGGTCTCCTCAAGAGGCTCATCGGCTATATTTTCGAGCTCAGCTTCCTCAAGTATCTCCTCGAGGTTATCTGTCTCCTCGATGCTCTTTGGGGCAGGATGAGGATTGGGCCTTTTTCTGTTTCTGTTATGGTGATTTTTTCTTCTGTTCTGGTTTCCGTTTCCGCCGCCGTTGTTGGGTCTTTCGGCGTTTATTGGCGGAGTTGTTGCCTCGGGCTCGGAGACAGTTTTCTCCTGAACAGGAGCATTTTCTACCTGTGCCTCGGGATTCTTTTGGTGAGGCTTTCCGTGACCGTTGTGATGTCTTCTCGGGTATTTTTTATAAGGCTTTTTTTCTTTCTTTTCTTCTTCCATGGTTGATCTCCATTTCCTAATCTATATCATATCGCATTCTGACAAAAGCGAGGTTACCGTCAGCTTAACGTTTGCATTGAGCGAGAGCCTTTCCAAGGCTCTTTCAACGCACTCCATAAGCTCAAGGAGGCGTTTGACGGAGGTGCTGTCCGAAAGATCTATTGCGTCCTCTCTCGACTCGTAAAAGCAGAGGGGAGCGTTGTCGCTCTTTCGTGACAGTATAAGGTCGCGAAGCGCCGTGCGTATCAGCTCAAGCTCTCTTGCAAGTCCGTCTCGCTTGGTTGAAAATCTTGCTCCGAGAGTAAGCGCGCCTTGAGGGTCGTGGTGTGACAGAGCAGCCGACACAAATTCCTTTGCCAGCCTTCTTTGGGTGAGCACCGAGTCAAAAGAACGCTTGTCAAGAAGCTCAAGAGCTCTTCCAATGCCGTTCTCAGCCGCCATTATAAGCTCCTTATATTCGGCGGGGGAGCTTTGCTTCATCGTCGAGGCTCTTGTGTCCTTGCGGCTTATATATTCGTCGATGAGCTCTGTGGGGATAGGCTCGGTCCTGAGTATCGGCGCGCGGCTTCTTATCGTTTCAAGAAGCGCTCCCGAATTTTCGCAGAGCAGCAGAAATACCGCGTAGCTCGGGGGCTCTTCAAGCGTGAGGAGAAAGGCGTTTTGCGCCTGGACCGTCAGTCGGTCGGCGTCTTCTATTATATATACCTTCGCCTCAAGATCGTTTGGCGGAATATAAACGTCCTCTCTCAGAAACCGTATCTTATCTACACCGAGAGTAGCTTTTCCCTCGGAATTCACCTTGATGACGTCGGGAGACAGCTCCCTCAGAATTTTACTGCAGCTTTCGCACTCCATACAGGGCAGGGGGGCATGGGGATCTCCCTTTCTTTTGCAGGAGAGTGCCGCCGCCGTCAGCACCGATACGGTGTGCTTTCCGCTTCCCCTGATGCCCTCGATTATATAGGCGTGAGAGAAGCTGCCTGAGATAATATCCTCGCAGAGTCTTTTTCGGAGAGACTCGTTGCCGATGATACTTTCCATATATTTTTTCACGGTGAGCTCTCCTTTCTGTGCGCATAATCATACATAATAAATTATAACAAAAAAAAATCGATCTGTCAAGCAAAAAGAGTAAACATCGGGCAGAGACTTGCATATAATAGTATGGAGTGACTTTTTTTAAAGAAAGGGAAAAGATGAACAGTAGAATTTCAGAAATAAGATTTTCAAAATGGGGCGGTCTGCTCTTTGGGAGAGTGCCCTTCGGCGCGGCGGCTCTCAAGGGCGGCGCTTTTTCACCCTCGGTGTCGGGTAAGCTTTCGGTCTATTCAGCACCGTCGGGTATAATTCTCTCGGCGGAGGTCTTTGAGCTTCCGTACGTTCCGATCTGCGGCGGAGGCCGTCAGCGTTACGGCTTACGGATCGAAAAGGAGGGCGGAGCGACAGAGTGGAGGGAGCTGCCCGATCTGCTCGGAAATTGCGGATATGCCTGGGCAATGACCGTGATCGGTCCTTATGCGCCCGAGGAGCTTATAGGCGCGTCGGTCTCGGTGATATCCGATATGGGTCAGGTCCTCGCCTCGGGAAAAATACAGAGAGTCTCGGAAAGAAATATTGACTTTGGGAGAAAAATGCTTTATAATATATAGGAATAAAAAGTACGAGGAGCTTTAAATGGAACTGAATTTTGTTGCTACCTGCCTTTTTGGACTCGAAGGGCTGCTCGGTCAGGAGATCGACGATCTTGGCTGTAAGCGTACCGAGACTATAGACGGAAGGATATATTTTGAAGGAGACGAAAACACTCTTGCCGACGCCAATATAAGATTACGCTTTGCCGAGAGGGTCTATATCGATATGGGCGTCGGCAAGAGTGTTTTCGTC
>SVSX01000055.1 GCA_015064085.1 Oscillospiraceae bacterium
GAACGACGCTTCTTGCTCAAATCTGACTATCCCCTAACAGAGGCTGTCTCAAATTTGCATTTGAGACAGCCTCTTTTCGATTTTATAATTTTTTAACTGTTTCCGATAATACGCTATATACCTGTTCTTTGCTTTCAAGCGGATATATTACATCTTCATCCGGTTCATCTAAATCAAACGAAACACTAAACTCATTTGGGGAAATTTGCAAGTCAATATAATATTCTTTATAACGACCTTGTATTCCAATGCACTTTATATCATCATGCCAATCTATATATATTTCGACTCTCGCCATCTTTACGGACTCAAGATTTTCTTTTAACGATCCGTCCAAATAATCAGAAAGGAGATCATCAAACGCACATTTGTTATCGCCTGCCTTTTGATCTAAATACTTCTGTATTTTCTTTTTCTTTGTTGTAAGCATTATTTCTTTCCTCCAGCTCAAGTTTCATATTCGTATGACAAAAGCACAGGACTTATCCCATACCCATAAGGTTAAGCGGGCTCGGTCAAACAGCGCCTTCACAAATTTTCACTTCATAGCAGTATATGGTAAGAACAATGTCATTAACAAGTTGAATCGATAACCGCAACAGGTTGTTTTTTATCGGCTGATTATCATAGAATTCTCCATCAAGGAAATGAGCGTCTTTGACCTTTTGCAAAAAAGGAGGAAGCTCATCATTTACATATTCCAGCCTTGCGTCGTATATGACCGTATCTTCCCACATACATAGATCCGTTAATCCTACCACGTCATTACACAGTATTTTGATTGGATCTTCATAATCATCGTGGTTGATAACTATGCTGATTTGGTTGGACGATATTTCAATTTTTTCAATATCCGCATCATGCCAACGGTAATTATAAAACCGAGTTATTCTGCCGACTGCTTTCTCAACGCCCGTAAGCCAGGCGAACGCGCCCTCGACAGCAGGCTTTATCTCAAGTCTCTCTCCCTCAAGAAGGGTGTTTCCAACAGGGTCGCTCACGGGATCGCCAAAGTCCTGAGGCTCGTGTCCTCCCGCAGGGAAGCTCACAAGCTCTGCCACTCCTCCGCCCGCCCTTATGGCAGATACAAAGCGCTTAGTGCTTTCAATGCTCACCGTTCGGTCGTCCTCACTCTGCCAGAATCTCACGGGTACGGGGTAAGAGACGGTCTCTCTTCCGTCCGCGATCTCGCATCTCGCCATAGGATCGTAGCCCTTGACCTTCTCGGCGTCGTATATAAGCTCCCCGCTCTCGTTTCTTTCAAATCGGTAAAAGATCCCAAGGGCGGTTTTCGGAAGTCCTCCCGACCAGGGGTGCAGGAATATCTGTCCGTACGCGTCGAGAACAGGGCAAAAGCCGCTCTGAGCAATAACGGGAACTCTCCCCGACAGCACAAGATTCGTACTGCTGATGCCACCCATTGACGCGCCGTGGACCAACACCTCACTTTTCAGATTGAAATGGGTTATACAGTATTCATATCCCTTTACGTAGCAGTCTATGGCTATGGGACTTCCTACGTTGTTCATTATATCAATACCCGCGCGACGGGCATATTCCTTTGGCAGACCGTTAACGTCCATAACGGCATAGCCGTTGGCAAGCAGATATCTCACAAGGACCTGTCTCTCGGTCTGGGAATCGTCGGTCTCGACCGTTCCGCCCGCGCCGTGACAGCATATCACAAGTCTTGTGGGATTCCCCTCTTCGCTATAAGACGGAGGAAGCATCAGCACTCCCAGATCCTCGTATAATTCTCCGTCACAATCGACGCTCACCGAAAAACGGTGGATAATGACTTTATCTTTCATTTTCGCAATCCTCCCGCGAATATTTCTGACTCATTATAGCATACCTCGCCCGAAAAGTAAATACAGTATCTTGTTTTTTTGGACATCCTCTCGACGAAATGTCTGAAAAAAACATTTACAGAGGAACTTGGTTATGGTATAATGAAATTATACGATCGAAGTAACGGAGGTAACTTATATGATTCATCTCACCAAAGGTCTCGTTCCCTTTTGGGATGACTACCTGATAGATACAGATATCTCGAGTGCCACCCTCTCGGTAAACAAGCCTCAGAAAAGAGACGTGGTAATGGTATGCGACAAGCCCTGGGAGGGCAACGCTACCGATTTTTTCACCGTCATAAACGACGACGGACTTTACCGTATGTATTACGAGGCGTGGGATCTTTACGACAAGCCGATGACGATCAAGGTCTGCTATGCCGAAAGCCGCGACGGTATCCATTGGGATAAGCCCAACCTCGGACTTGTGGAATTTGAGGGAAGCCGTGATAACAATATCATCATCGAAAAGATCCCCGATAATTTCACAGTTATGAAGGACGAAAACCCAAGCTGTCCCCCCGAAATGAAATACAAGGCGCTCCTTTCGATACGAGAGATCGACTATCTCTCGGGCAACAAGCAAAATATGCTCGCGCTCTGGGTCTCTGCCGACGGACTCCGCTTCGAGCCTCATTCGATAATCTCCAAGGGTCTTGCCTACGACACCCAAAATTCTCTGCACTGGAACAGACATACGGGCAGGTATTACTGCTATCTGAGAGCCTACCTCCCCGCCCCCGAGGACAAGGACAGTCTCTTTGAGGAGACCGACGTAAGAGTGAATATGGTAACCGAGTCGGAGGACCTTGTAAGCTGGTCTGAGCCAAAGCTCATAGCCGAAAAGGATGAGCTCTACCCCGTCTATACCAACTGCGTGACAGCCTATCCCCACGATGACCGTTATTACGTGGGATTCCCCTCGAGATACGTTCAGAGAAAAGAGTGGACGGGGAATTACGACCGTCTCGGAGGCAAGGAGAAGCGCCGTGAGAGAATGAAGGTCTCTCCGCGCCTCGGAATTGCCGTTACCGACTGTATATTTATGAGCTCAAGAGACAACGTCAATTGGTATCGCTTCGATGAGGCTATACTGACCCCGGGCATCGAGGACGGCGAAAATTGGATCTACGGAGACTGCTACCCCGCCCTCGGAGGACTTTTTGAGACTCCCTCCCCCTTCAAAAATTCTCCCCCCGAGCTGTCGCTCATCGTCGGCAACCATCACTGGATGGACTCCCCCGTTGAGCTTGTGCGCTACGTCTTCAGACGAGACGGCTTCGCCTCGGTAAAGGCGACCTACAAGAAGCAGACGCTTCTCACAAAGCCCTTCACCTTTGACGGAGATATCCTGAAGCTGAATTTCGCTACCTCTGCAAGGGGAGGTATAAAGCTCCGCATCCTCGACGAAAGCAACAACCCAATTGAGGGTTACTCAACCTATGAGATCTTCGGAGACTCGGTGGACAGAATAATAGACTTTGACTCCCCCCTTTCAGCACTCCGCGGCAGGACTGTCAAGCTCGAATTTATTATGAGCGACGCCGAGCTCTTCTCTATGACCTTGGAGTAAAAAGGAGGAAACTATGGAATTCCCACGATTTGAATACGGCGCTATCGACATCCATTCTCATTTCAACCACGGCGCGAAGGGTGAGAGCACAGACCCCGCAATAGATGCCCTTCACAAGAACGAGCTTGACTTTCTCACCGAAGAAAGCGCAAAAATGGGCATCGTTAAGACAGCCTACTCCACCTATTCCTCGGTCCTCTCCTCAGACTACGTGGCAGAGGAGAACGAATATCTTCACGACCTTGTAAGCAGGACCGAGGGGATCTATCAGTGGGTAGTGATACACCCTCTCCTCCCCGAGACCTTCCGTCAGGCTGAGAGGATGCTTGAGCATAAAAAGGTTCTCGGACTTAAGATCCACAGCCCGATGCACGGCTACGATATCCTCGAGCACGGAGACGAGATATTCTCCTTTGCCAACGAGAGGGGCGCTTTTCTGCTGATGCACCCACATAAGACCGAGAGAATGACCGAGCTTGCCGACAAATATCCGAATATGAAGCTGATAATTGCCCATATCGGCTCGCAGGCGCATATAGACGCCGTCCTCGGAGCGCGTCACGGCAATATCTACGTCGATACCTCGGGCTACAGAAGCTCATTCAATTATATCATCGAGCACGCGGTAAGGACGATAGGCTCTGAAAAGATCTTCTTCGGAACAGACACCTATTCACCCATATTCCAATACGCGCGCATCGCTCTTGCCGACATTCCGAACACGGACAAGGAAAATATTCTCTACAAAAACGCTATGAAGCATTTCAAAAAGTGCTTCGGATGAAATAAAAGCTGTACGCCAAGTGCCAAAACGACACAAGGCGTACAGTTTTTTAATATATCAAAGCTTCTTCAGCTTTATGAGATACGACGTGAGGTTCGGCAGAGTCAGAGTGGGAGTGAATCGCTCTCCGTAGAAGACCGCCTTTCCCGCGGGAGCGAGGTCGTGCTCCTCATCGAGGACGAAATATTCGACCTCAACACCATTCTCACCGCCAAAGCCCTTAAGGTCAATAGTACACTCCAGAGCCTCTGTTCCGTCATCGTCGTTATAGTGCGTCAGCATAAGAGCCGCTTCGCTCTCGCCCACCGCCGCCGAGGCATAGACCTCTCTGTCGTCAGACACCGACTCTACACTCTTTCCAAGCTTATAAAGCTGGTTGAACATATAGAAGGGATAGTATCCCTTGAGCTTGTCGCATACGAAATCGGTGGCGAACATACCGTTCATTCCGCAGGGACGGGCATCGTAATACATCAGCATATCCACAGGTCCTGCCTGAGAATCGCACATTACGGCGGAAATAAAGGATGAACCCTTCAGCGATTTTTCCTGACGGAGGGAATATACCCAATCGTCACCGTGGAAGGATTTGACGTAATTCCACTCGTTAAATATACTCTCGGTCTCGGTAAATCCATACTTGTCGAGCAGCGCTCTGGTCTCCTTTGCGCGGTTTGAAAACTTCTCGGTGACAGCTCCGTATCTGTGCCAGGAGAAGAAGTCAAGGGGAGCTTTCAACTGAGCGAGAAAATCCTCTGCCCAGTCCATCTTTCCCGCCAGAGCAGGTCCGCCGATCTTAAGATGCGGGAAGCACTGCTTCAGATGTGTGGCGGCGATATTATAAAACTCGAAAAATTCGGCTTTCGTACCTCCCCAGCAGCGCTTGTGAGTAGCGTCGTCTGGGTCGAGGTCGGGCTCATTCCAGATCTCCCAATATTCGATATCGTACTTAAATCCGTCCGCCCAGCCCTCGGTATAGTGGCGGATAATATGCTCACAGATCACCGCCCATTTGTGAAAATCCTTTGGAGGCAGTGTGCCGTATTTCTTAACACCGTGCTCGATCTTCGAGCCGAGACGGTAGAAGCATTTCACTCCCGCGTAGTCCATGACCTTAAGATATTCGTCGGTCATCGGAAAATCATAGGATGCGGGATCATAGGGATCGGCATCGAAATTCGGGAAGATCGCGTGTACGTCCACGGTATGCTCACCGCCATAGGTATTGTAGAATGAGGCGTCATGAGTTCTGGCATAGGGTATACCCGCATCCACAAAAGCATCCAGATTTGAAATTCTCTGGTCTGCCGCGAACTTATAAACAGGTCCGTTATTTACCGCGTGCATAGGCTTTACCTTACCTACGACATTAGAGAAATCAACTTTTAAATTTGACATAATTACCTCCGTAATTTGTTTTTTACTCATTATAAAGGAATTCTCTACCCTTGTCAATAGCTTTCTTTACGAAACTTTTTCGCCGATACTCCTTTTCTTCCCTGCCATTATAGCGCGATAAAGCACAAAGCTGAGAAGGATCTCCGCTACCGTCATAGCGAACATTATAGAAATAACTACTGTCATAGGGTAGCTGAGAAGAATAGCCGAAAAGGCAAGTCCCATTCCCGCGGTGGCTATCTTTACGCCGAACTCCATAAAGGTAATAAGGGTCTGATGCTGCTCCTTCGGGGTACAGTCAAATAAAACGTCCTGTATGAAAAGTCTGAAGGGGTCTCTTATAAAAAGGATTATGGTATATCCCAAGCCCATCACAAGAATTTTTATTATTATCTGCGGTATGAACGATCCGAAGAGCATAAAGCCTATAGAGCAGCTTATAAGTATCGGGAGTATCACACCCATCTTGGTTTGATATCTCTCATAAGCCTTCACAAAAACGAGGTTTGACATTACTCTTATTATTCTTGATACGCAGATGATCGCGCCGATTATAAGCGAGGTCTCTTCTACGTTGAAATCAAGAAGAATATTCTGCTGGATAAATAGCTTTCCTTCGCTCTGACCGTTACCCACAAGCGAGTAAAAGACCGAGAAGAGAATTAACGAAATTATTATTACCTTATTGCAATGTATCTTTACCCTCTCGCCACTGCTCTTTTTGCGTGTGATCTTATTGTAATCCGAATAATCCTTCATAAATATCGAAAGAACAAAGCCCGTGGCGCAGGTGGTGATGCAGCCTATCATCGGCAGGTAGTAATTGAGATTGAACATAAAGCTTGCCACAAAGGATATAAGCATAGTTATGACCGCGTAGACGGTGCTCGCCGAGGTCCTGAGCTTTACGAAGTCGCCCCGCCTGTCAACAAGCTCAAGGTTATTCTCAAGCGCCACAACAGAGGCACTTCTGAAAATAGCGGCAACGTCGTGAAATATCCTTCCGAGAAGAACTACGTAATAGCTCCTTCCGAGGGTGATAAAGACCGATGACATCAGAAGAAAGAACGCCCCCGTTCTCACAGAGGCAGTATTTCCGATCTTCTTTATAACAAAAAGGACGGGAAACTGCAACGTGATACAGATAAGCTGAGACAGCGAGGTGATCGACACTATCTCTGCGGGTGAAAAATTCTTTACAATAGTTAAAAACAATGTGTCAACGGCAATATAAAACAAAAGATCGCCCGTAAATCCCGAATACCACGGATACACCTTTAAAAATCTGTTTGCCCCTTTATTCAAAGCCTTTTCCTCCAAATTTCTCTTTACCTATTGATTATATCACAAAAAAGGTGTATAATCAAATACATATATCAAGATGAAGTCATAGAATATATACTATATCAAGGAGAAAAAAATGGAAACTATCGCATCATATGCTTACAAGGTCTATAAGGAAGGAAGCTTCACAAAAGCCGCCAATGCGCTTTACATATCACAGCCATCACTCAGCGCGGCGATCCTGAGGCTCGAGAGAGAGCTGGGATTTTGCATATTTGACCGCTCAACCATTCCCTGCTCACTGACGGCTGAGGGCAGGATATATATCAAAAGCCTTGAGGATATCCTCGAGATAGAACAGAATATGCACAAAAGGATAAAGGAGCTTTCGGATACCGAGCACGGCTCGATATGCGTCGGCGGCTCAAGCCTCGCGTCCTACCTTATGCTCTCGGATATCTGCGAAAAATTTCATAAAAAACATCCCAAAATAAACGTTACTCTCGACATTGGAAATGTGGGAAGCTCTCAGAGCCTCTTTGAAAAGCTGGACAGCAAGGAGCTGGATATTTTAGTGACCTATAGCGGTGACGACACGAAATATATGAAAGAGCCGATCCTTGAGGAGCGCCTCGTTATTGCAATGCACAGAGATCAGAAGGGCGCAGAAAAGCTCGGTCACCTTGCCCTGACAAGAGAGGAGATCCTTACAAGGCGCTATTCTCCCGACCGTGAGATAGAAGACACCTCGATATTCAAGGATATCGAATTTCTGGAATTCCCCCCGAGGTCTGACACCGCAGAGCGAATGTCAAAGATCCTCGGAAAATATAAGGTCTCGGGCTATAAGATCCAAAACGCGAGACACAGCGAGATGCATTATAATCTGATGTGCAGAGGCATCGGCGCTGTTCTCACCACATCCCTCGGCATTGCCCAGAAGCCTTATGACGAAAATATCCTTTTCTTTATGCCCAAAAGTCCCGACTCATACCGAAAGATATTTCTTGCCTATCACGTATTGTCAAAAAACAATCCCCTTGTCAAAAGCTTTATAGAGGTCTCAAAGGAGCTCTACTCGGGAAAATAAAGACAGAAAAAGTGGCTGAATACTCAGCCACTTTTGTTATTTTATTACTTTTCGTCCTTGTAGATCTCTTTAAAGTACTTGTAGGTATCGACCTTAAGCTCTCCGCAAGCAGCCTCGTCGCAGGCAATGATACCGTCCTTGTGAAGCTGAAGAGCGCTGATCGTCCAAGCGTGGGAAACGCCGCCCTCAACACAGTGACGGAGTGCGCGTGCCTTGTTGTGTCCGCTGATAACGAGCAGGACCTGCTTGGAATCGCAAACCGTACCAACACCTACCGAGAGAGCAGTCTTCGGAACTTTGTTGACGTCGTTGTCAAAGAAACGGGAATTAACGAGGAGTGTGTCCTCTGTCAGAGCGCGAACACCGGTTCTCGAGTTGAGAGAGGTAAAGGGCTCGTTGAAGGCGATATGTCCGTCAACACCGCTGCCACCAAGGAAAAGGTCGATGCCGCCGTAGGATGCGATCTTCTCCTCATAGCGCTGACACTCACCCTCAAGATCCTCTGCCATACCGTCAAGAATGTTTATGTTCTCGGCGGGAATATCGATGTGATTGAAGAAATTGTCGTGCATAAAATACCAATAGCTCTGGTCGTGCTCCTTGGGAAGTCCAACGTATTCGTCCATATTGAAGGTAACTACGTTCTTGAAGGAGAGCTCTCCGTTCTTGTTCATCTCGATGAGCTTCTTGTAAACTCCTATAGGAGACGAGCCTGTGGGAAGTCCGAGCACGAAGGGTCTGTCCTCTTTGTGATCGTTTATTGCGTTGGCAATATGCTTCGCTGCCCATTCGCTCATTGCGTTGTAATCGTCTTTGATAATTAATTTCATACCGTTTACTCCTTGTGATATAATAAATCTTACCCCTTAATTATACCTCTTATCGGTTTATTTGTAAAGGGGATTTTAATATTTTTAAAGTTTTTTACGCTGTGTTACACACCCTTTTATAGTATATTAATCATTTTATAAAAGTAATCTTTTTTATTGAAAGTCGCACATAAAAAATTTAATTTCTATATACCAAGTCTGCTATTACGCTTTCGGTCACCGCGTTTCAGATCTCAAGGTCTATATATGCGGGGGAATGATCCGAAACAGCGTAATAATACTCAGGCGAATACCTCTTGAAGCATTTGACACTTCCCTCTTTTTCTCCCTTTACGTAGATATGATCGATAGCCCATTCAAAGGGCTTGTCATAATACTCGGTCTTATACCCGTCAGCAAAGCAGTAATGGTATCCGACTGCCTCCTCGGCATATTCAGTCGCAATATCGTGCGCGTGTCTGAATCCGCGGCTTCTGACAAATCGCATTGCCTTCGATCCGTACCCGCAATTCATATCCCCAACAATAATTGTCGGACAGCTGTACTTTTCGCGATATTCCTCAACTTTTTCAACAAGCGACGCTATCTGCTGCTCCCTTGCCTCATCAGAGCCTATCTGGCAATTTACCGAGGGCGACGGATCATTTTCAGCGGGAGACGCCTTCCACCAAAGATGCGTCGTCGCAAAGATAAATATCTTTCCGCTTGACTTTACACGGAAAACACCAATATTCCACGACTTGGATCTCTTATCGTTAAAAGAGCCCTCGAAGCCCTTAATGCTTTCAGGATACGTGCCAAACTCGGAATCGACAAGCTCAAGCTTATCAGCGCGGTAGAGTATAGGGGTATAGCGTCCCCAGATCAGTGTGTAATTTATCTGTTCGCGCTGAAAGCCCTCTTTCAGAAGGTCCGCCATCAGCGCCGACACCTCCTGTCCACCGATAACGTCAGGGCAGGTCTCGCGGTAGACACGAAGAAGTCCCCCGACTCGTCCCTCGGCAGAGCAGTCCTCTCCTTTTGCTTCCCAAGCAGGCTTGTTCTTGTCGCAATTCCAAACGTTAT
Source organism: Oscillospiraceae bacterium (assembly GCA_015064085.1). Taxonomy (GTDB): domain Bacteria; phylum Bacillota; class Clostridia; order Oscillospirales; family CAG-272; genus HGM12713. The sequence goes on from SVSX01000055.1 coordinate 9,878, forward strand.
TAGTCATAAGTCTTATAGTTTCCATCGCCTTTGATCTCCTTTTATTTTTCTCATTGTCGTTCATATCAGCGAACCGTTTCTGAAAAGGGTGTTACGTCCACGTCTCCGTACAGATCCTCATAATCCTTGCCTAAAAAACAAGCGAAGGTAGAAATATTATCAAATCCCATATTTCGATACACTTCAATATCCCTCCGCATATTCTCCTCATTCAGGATAAATTTCGCAGGCGGCTTTTTCCACTTTGAGTACAATGAGTTGTCATACCAATATTCCAAAACCTTTATAGGTTCACTTTCAAAGAAGCGCATCAAGGGATCGATCATTTTTATTTCACGATCAATAAGCTTTGCGGCGTTCTCGCCCTTTGCGGTATATTTCTCAAATGGAGCATATTCAAGAAAAACGCCATCCACAGGTCTGATCTTTGATGGCGGCACAATGGTATCCTGATAAGCAAGATATGCTACGCGTGCATCGGGGATCTTTTTTCTTATTTCCTTCACCATTCTGTTGGCAATGAGAAGCTGTTGATCTGACTGAGAAAGCTGTTTACATTTTGGACAATGACAATACAGCCCGTGTCCGCCGTCATCCATCCAAAAATAATAATTATGACAGCTACCATAGAGCGCAAGCGCCAATTCAGCGGCACGCTTCGCAACAAGATCAAGCGCTTCTGAATTCGAAGCACAGAAATTCCAATCATTCGTTCTTTCTTCATTCCCGTTCATTCGGAAATACTCGGGATGCTCTTTAAATAATTCCCGCGGCATAAGATACCCCGCGGCGTGGATCTCGTATTCCACCTCAAGACCGCGACTGTGGGCATAATCGATCATACCACGGTATTCCGCCGTTTGCATCATATCAAGTAATTCTCCCAAGGTTTCAAAAGCTTCTTTACCACCGCGCGGATGGATACCGAGCGTGGTGATACCCGCGTTTGCCAATCTATCTATCCAAACGTTTGATAGCTCCTCGGGATGAATTATCATACTGCTTTTCATAAAAAGCTTCCTTTCAACATTCAAATATTTCTTGAAAGCATTATAGCATAGAAAATTTTATATGTCAATAATCGATATTGTCGATATTATTGAAAAGATACGAACACAAATAATCCTAACGCAGCGGAGCGGCAAAACTGTCCTTTAGGCTACACCCCTGTTGCGTTAGGCTTTTTGTGGATTTCTCTCGGGCTTGAACCATGCGACTCTGTTTCGCTGCGCTCAACGGCGAGTTTGTATTTGCCACGCCAAATGCAAACATCGCAGTCACCGCGCTTCGCACTGTTACGGTTAATATTAGATATCGCTGATTTAAATCTCAAAAAAAAGAGCCAAAGCAAAACGGAGTCCAAACGGACTCCGTTTTGGTTTGTACTCGTAGGACGGAATTGCAACTTTATTTAGATTGTAACAACGCACTCTGCGCTTCACGTTGTATCGTCTTCAATGCAAATCTGTAGACAAACAAATAAATAATAATTGCCACAAAAGCACTGACGGCATAGCAGGCAAACAGCATAGAAAGCGTTGGGTTTGCGGGCCATATGAAGTATCTCCAAAAGCAACGTATGCCCAATCCGCAAACAAATCCTACGATCATCGTACTCAACTGGCGCTTGATCGCACGCAGGGAGAATGCAAACACTTCCATAATGCTGGTCATAAAATATGTAAGGCACAAAAATATCATTTTATCCTTTGCTATTGCAACAACCGACTCACTATCTGACAAAATTCTTAACATCGGGTCTGCAAATATAACAAAGACACTTCCCAAAAGCAAGCTAATCGATGTAGCGTAAGCACCCCCGATTAAAATTGCTTTTTTTATACGTTCAATGTTATGCGCGCCATAATTCTGCGCAACAATCACCGAAGTAGCAGACGCAATCGCAGCTCCAACCGTATAAATAACTCCATCAAATTGGTTAGATATAGCATTTGCAGACATTGCATCTGTGCTGATAGAGTTGACTGCAGATGCCAAAATGACGTTTGCCAAGAAAAACGAAAGACTGCAAAGACAGGTAGGTATCCCAACCTTGACTATCTCAAAAAGGTCATTCTTGTTAATTCTCAGGCTTGCGATTTCAGCCCTGCAGCGTCCATTCCCCTTAAAGAGACGAATAAGGACCAATGTTAGAGAAACAGCCGCAGAAAATACCGTCGCCATAGCAACACCGGCCACCGACAAATGGAAAACAGCAACAAAAACGACATTAAGACACACATTTATAACGCCGGAAAGCATGGAATAAATCATCGGTCGCGTACTATCTCCGGAAGCGCTCACTCCGCCAACAGCAAAACTATTCAGCATCATGATTGGAGACCCAAGAAAATATATTTTCAGATAAAGCGTTGCCGCATCCAACACATCAGGCTGGCAATTCATAAGTATCAAAAATCTTCTTGCGAATATCAAGGAAACAATCATAAGAAATACGCCCGAAAGAAAACCGATGGACAGTGCGGTTCCTATAGCTTTTTTAGTTCCCTGATCGTCATTTGCTCCGATGCGTTTGGAAATCAAAACGCTGGCTCCGGTAGCAAATCCGGTAAACAAAGATACCATAAGCGTAATCAACGATCCACAAGCACCAACCGCAGCCACGTCTGCATCTCCCGAAAAAAATGCAAGAACAGCCACGTCTGCAGCATGGAATAAAATACTGATCGTATTCGTTACGATTATAGGAAGAGAAAATATAAACAGCGCCTTGAAGATCGGCCCCTTTGTTAGCAAATTATTTTTCAAAACGGTTCCTCCCCATCAACGAGTCTGTATCCATACGTACAAATTATTTTTGCACTATGATTTTTGAACGAATATAATATATCATCAACCTCCTGTCTTGTCAATAGATTTTAAATTTTTTCTGTACAATTGTCACAGGTTCAAGCCCATAAGATTCACGAAAAGGTACAATGGTGAAAGGGGGGTGTTTTTTACCCCTAAAAACACGAAAAGCCCTTGATTTACAAGGACTTTTGTGTTAGGGTGCAAAAACGCAGCGTTCCGTTTGCGCGAAGCGCAACCTCGTTCATTTGTGCCGGGTGAATGAGAAATGATGTTTTCACTGCGCTCAAAATGATGTTGACCTTCGGTCAAATGATGTTGTGCCTTTCGGCACAAATGAAAATCCAACAAACGGAAAATAAGAACCGCGGCTCATCTGTAAGCCGCGGTTCTTTTTTTATTGTGTTAAGCTTTATTTCATCCATCATTTAACCTTGTTTGGGAAAAGATCTCTGTGATCAAAAAGAGCGAGCCCAATGTACTCCTTTACGCCCGTGCGACCGTTATACCAGAGCATCCATTTTCCTTCCTCACGGTTCCACACAACGGTAGGCTTATAGGTTGCCTCGCTATCCCAGCTGCCCTCGGTAGGCTCAACAATCGGATCCAGCAGGGAGCGCTCCCATTTCGTGATACCGTTATCGCTTCTGGCAACACATATTCTTGCTGTGTTAATATCCTCGTAGCCGATATAGAACATCAGATATCCCATATCTTCCGTTTTCACAACGTGACAGCCACCAATGCGCTCTTGCTCGTAAAAGTTGCTCATTTCACGCACGAAAATCGGATTTATCCTGCTTTTTTTCCAATGAATACCGTCATCGCTCTCGGCATACGCAATCACGTTAGGCTCATACGTTTCACCTGCAGAATACCACATTTTGTATTTCCCCTCATCAAACATCACGCAAGGGTTCATAACGGATGCATTTTCCCAGGGGAATTCGGGAATCATAATAGGCTCGTCGAATTTTCTTTCGAAATGAATTCCGTCGGTGCTTTCGGCGTATCCTATAAAGCTGCGATCACGTGCTTGACCTGTGTACCACATCTTGTAAATACCGCCTATTTTCAGCACACAATTGCGATTGATATCGTCCTCCCAGCCCGAATCCAAATTGTTTCCGAGCGTGATGATAGGCTCGCTCCAGTGTATTCCATCCTCGCTGAAGGTAACGGCGCACGCCTTTTCGCTTCTCCACGAAAAATCCATACGGTATTTGCCGCCGTCCTGCCATACGTAAGCATCAAAGACGGTTCCGGTCTGCTCGTTTCCAAAAACAGGAGCCGTTCCATACTTCATAAAATTGTTCATTTGCTCTTTCCCCTTTGATTTTTTATTTTCATATTATACCGCATTTGGTTACTATATTATAGTTCACGACTCCTAAAATGTCAAGATTGGCAGGGGAAAATAAAAAATCCCCGTCCCGAAGAACGAGGATTTTTGCAACAATTCTGAACCTTTTAGAACTCATTGAATATCTCATGGTACTTGACTCAAAATCAAAGCAAAGATTGCCAAGAGTTCAAGCCCCTAT
>SVSX01000056.1 GCA_015064085.1 Oscillospiraceae bacterium
GACGTTTACGCCATCTGTACGAAAATGCGAAGAATGGAGATTTTTGCCTCCCGGCGAAGAAGATCACTTAGTAATTTTTGATGTGTAAAATATACCTTTTGGCTTTACAACCCCCGTTTTTGGCATACTAGATCCCGATGCTTCGCATCGCCCTACGGGTTCGACTGCGGGCTACGCCCTTCGCTCAGGATGACACATAAACATAGCCTCGCCCGTGTCATTCTGAGCGAGCGAAGCGAGTCGAACTGCGGAGCAGTGCGAGGTGTAACCGAGCAGGATCTCGTGCGGTAGGAATCTGATTTTCGTCCGAGATCCCAAACAATGCGTCATTGAGGAGATACAAAAGCAGCTCGGTACGCATATCCTCACCGAGGATAATATAAGAGAAATTTCGGAAAAAGCAAAGGCGACCTTAAATCGAAAAAGCAAACGAACGCTGCTCATCAGAAGGATAATTGGAGCGCTTCTTGTTCTCCTTATGCTCATTTATTTGCTCAAAATGGGAAACTTTTCGTTAAAATTCTTTTTATAATACATAGGGAAAGGAATACATATTATGTGGAAAACAAAATTGTGCTTAAATATACTCGGGAACGGTGTTCCCCCAAAGGAGCAGCTTGAGCTCTTCAAAAAGACAGGCTTCGAGGGATTTTTCATCTCCTGGAGAGAGGGGCTCGACCTCGGTGAGATCCGCGAATACGCCGATTCACTCGGGCTCTGTTTCCAATCGGTCCACTCCCCTTTCCTTAAGGCGGCGGATATGTGGCGCGGCGGAGATCGGGCAGCGGTCGCTCTCGCCGAGCAGCTCAGCTGTCTTGAGGACGTGGCGGCTGTGGGTGTTAAAATTATGGTCTGCCACACCTGGATAGGCTTTGAGACGGGAGAGACACCCACCGAGTCGGGTGTTGAGAACTACCGTATCCTTGTGGAGCGTGCGAGAGAGCTGGGTGTGAATATCGCCTTTGAAAACACCGAGGGCGACGAGTTCCTTGACACCCTTATGAACGCCTTTAAGGATTACGAAAACGTAGGCTTCTGTCTTGACACGGGTCACGAGATGTGCTACAACAGAAGCAAGGATCTTCTCGCAATCTATGGCGACAGGCTGATCGCCACTCACATCAACGACAACCTCGGTATCAAGGATTACGGCGGAAGGATAACCTATCTTGACGATCTTCACCTCCTTCCCTTCGACGGAATAAAGGATTGGGCCGACCTTGCAAAGAGACTGCAGAAATGCGGATACGACGGCGAGCTGACCTTTGAGCTGAGCCTCTCGAGCCACAAGGGCCGTCACGAAAACGACGCCTACGCGGAAATGCCCTTTGAGAGATATCTCGCCGAGGCATATAAGCGCGCCTGCCGCGTTGCCGCCCTTGTTTCCCAAAAGTAAGCCCCGCTATCTCTTACGCACAGTTCAGATTCTGTCTTTATTTTTCGTTACTTGTTGAAAAAGGCGGAACAATGTGATATAATCAATCATATACAAGGCAAATAAGCAGATAACCGAGAGGAAATATATGAATAAGAAAATCGCGATAGCCCTCTTTTTGTGCTACAGTATCCTTCTGAGTGTCGTTATAACCTTCACCTTCGGTCTTGGCGACAGGATCGTCAAGCTCACAAAAAATATTACCGAAAAGGTGGAAATTACCGACGTTACGGTAGATATCTCCGACAGCTACGTGGTCGGAAAGCAGTATTCCCCAAAATACACCGCCGTCGGTCGCTACAGAGATCCGAAGCTCGTCTTTGAGGCGCTTGACGACACGCTGACCGTAAACAAGGAGACGGGCGCGTTCAAGGGCAAACGCACCGACGCGAACGAGACCTCGGGGCGTCTCAGGATAACCTCGGAGGCAGACCCGAATTTCGAGAAGATAATCAACTTGAAATTTGAAAAGAAGTACCCCGACGATATCTCGGCAGGGTACTTTGCAAAGAGCGTCGGATATCTCAAAAGCAAGATCTACAAGGATATTCCCCTGAATTTTTATATGAAGATCCCTAAGGGGCAGGTATATTCCGAGTCCGACTGTCAGCTGATATACGACAAGGAATATTTCACTCAGATCGACGAAAATACCCTCCTCCCCATAAAGGCGACCGAGAAGGGCAAGACCCTTTCGGTGACTCTGTTGCTCGGAAACGGCAAGAGCTTCACCACAAAGGAGTTTACCATAGCCTCTCTCTCTGCCCCTATCGAGGATTTCGACTCGGTCGAGCTTGAAAAGGTGGGCAACGAAAGGGCAAACACCGTTGGCTCGGTCTATGCCGTATATCTCATAAAGGACGGAGAACGGGTATATTCCGATTATGAGATAAGCTTCCGCGACGGTCTCGCCAAGCTGAATTCGGTAGGAAACGTGGTGCTCAAAAAGCTCGGCACGGAGGAGATCACCGTCACCCTTCCCAACGGATTTTCAAGGTCGGTAACGGTGGACATCAAAAATCACCTTGAGTTTCCCAGCCTTGACGGCGAGTTCAACAAAAAGGGAGAGCTTATTCTGAAGCGCTATAACAAGCTCTCACTCACCGCCGCCTTCCCCTCCGATGCCACCTATAAAAGCTTTGACGTCGAGTGCGACAGCGAGGTCTTTACAGTCAAGAAGATCGGCAACACTCTCGAGCTAAAAAACACAAAGCTCGGCAAGGGTGAGATCAAGCTGATAGTTGACGACGGAAAGGACAGGATAGAAAAGACTATAACGGTAAAGGTCGTTCCTCAGCTCAACCCCTATGAATTCCTGAAGGACAGCCCCGACAGATTTGTATCAAAGGTATTCGGGCATACCTTCGGCTTTGCCGTAATGGCGATCTTTGCCCTGAATATGTTCAGGTTTATCAAGATCAAAAACAAGCTTTTCCGCCTCTTTACATACTCCTACGCGGCTTTCGTCTTCGCGTTTATCACCGAGTTCATTCAGTATTTTATACCCGGGCGCACGAGCAGCTTCTCCGACCTTCTTGTGGATATGGTCGGCTATTATATAGGCACACTTATAACCATAGGCATCTGCTGTCTTGTGAAATGGCTCAAGGGCAGAAAAAATAAAACAGCGAAAGCCACCGAGCTTACAGCAAAGGAATGAATATGAAACCGATAATCGGAATTTTCGGAGCTATAGACAACGAGCGTACGGTATCGCTCTTCGGCACGTACTCCGACTCTATTGAAAGCAACGGCGCTCTGCCTATACTGTTTCCATATACCGAAAGCGCTGAGTGCATAGACCGATTTGTGAGTCTCTGCCACGGCTTTTTCTTCACGGGAGGTGTGGATATTGATCCCTCACGCTACGGCGAGAGGACGCTCCCCGAATGCGGGAGCATACAGCCCTTCCGCGACAGACTCGAATTTGCGGCGTTTGAGGCGGTCTACGCCTCCGGAAAGCCGATACTCGGTATTTGCCGCGGCGCTCAGCTTATAAATGTCGCTCTCGGGGGCAGTCTCTATCAGGATATTCCCTCTCAGTGCTCCACAGAGCTTAATCATCGACAGACAGAGGAAAAATTTGAATTTTCTCACAGCATAAAGATCCTTGAGGGTACGCCGCTGCGCTCACTTACGGGAAAGAGCGAAATGAGGGGCAACAGCTTCCATCATCAGGCGGTAAAGTCACTTGCACCCTCTCTTCGGATCATGGCAAGAGCCGAGGACGGTATTGTCGAGGGCTTTTACGAGGAGGGATGTCGCTACCTCCGCGCCTATCAATGGCATCCCGAGCGTCTCTACGCAAAGGACGGCGACAACAGAAAAATATTCACCGATTTCATAGAAAGCTGCAGAGCTTAACAAATTATATCTTTAGGAGATGCATTATGAAAAACATTTCTTCCGCGGTAGAAAAACACCGTCAGCTTATTCTTGACGCTGAGCGCTATATATGGGCTAATCCCGAAACAGGCTACAAGGAATACAAGACCTCCGCTTATATGGCGGAAAATTTTGAGAAGCTTGGCTACAAGCTGACCTATGCCGAGGGGATCACGGGCTTTTACACCGTTATCGACACAGGAAGAGAAGGTCCTGAGGTTCTGATCCTCGGTGAGCTCGACTCAATAATCTGCCCCGGTCACCCCGACGCCGACCCCGAAACGGGCGCGGTCCATTCCTGCGGTCACAACGCTCAGTGTGCCGCTCTTCTCGGTATTGCCGCCGCACTCAAAGAGCCCGAAATGCTTGACGGTCTTTCGGGAAGGATACGCCTTTGCGCCGTCCCCGCCGAGGAGCTCCTTGAGATAGAGTACAGAAGTGAGCTCAAAAAGCAAGGCAAGATCAAATACTTCGGCGGAAAGGGAGAATTCCTCTACCGCGGATATTTTGACGGTGTCGATATTGCCTTTATGATCCACACGGGAACAAAAATTTGGATAAACCGCGGCTCAAACGGCTGTATCGCGAAGAATATCATATACAAGGGAGTGGCTGCCCACGCGGGTGGATCGCCTCAGCTCGGTATCAATGCCCTCTATGCCGCGACCTGCGGTATCAACGCGGTGAACGCTATCCGTGAGACCTTCCGAGATCAGGATCAGATCAGATTCCACCCCATAATTACAAACGGCGGCTCGATGGTCAATGCCATACCCGAAAAAGCCGTCCTTGAAAGCTACACCCGCGGCAAGACCTTTGACGCAATGCTTGCCGACAACAAGAAAATAAACAGAGCCCTCTGCGGCGCGGCACTTTCCCTTGGCGCGAACGTTGAGATCATAGATATCCCCGGATACTCTCCCCTTCTCAATGACCTCTCTATGATGCAGCTTGCCAAGGAGGCGGCTGAGATCGCTCTCCCCGACTCCCCTATCTCCTACAGCGAGACCTCAATAGGTACGGGAAGCACAGATATGGGCGACCTTTCCTGCGTTATGCCTGTTATCCATCCCCACTGCGGCGGCGCGAGAGGTCACGGACACGGAAGCGACTACGAGATCTGCGATCCCGAAGCTGCCTGCGTTGACAGCGCAAAGTGGCAGCTCACAATGCTCGAACTTCTCCTCAAGGACGGAGCTGAGCGGGCAAGGAAGATCATCTCCGAGTTCAAGCCCCTCTTTGCGACAAAAGAGGAATTCCTCGCATATCAGGACGCTATCAACGATTCGGGCGACAGAATAACCTACAAGGAAGACGGCTCGGCGGAGGTAAGACTTTAAGGCTATGCGCTACAGATTTGACCACGACTATCATATTCATTCGCATCTCTCCTCCTGCTCGAGAGATCCCGAGCAGACCCCCGAGAGAATACTGCAATCCTATAAATTTCACATTTCGTGAGGTAGATGCTTAAAATGAAAAAATCCCTCGATCTCAAAAAGCTTCTCGCCGATATCCTCGTGGCAATTATTGCGGGATTTGTGGTCGGCACTGCGTATTATTTCTTCCAGAACAGCAACGGATTTGCCCCGGGCGGTGTCGGCGGTCTTGCCACCATCTGCCACCACCTGCTCTCCGACAAGGTAAGCTGGTCGGTGCTGATGCTTGCGTTCAATCTGCCGATATTCGTGCTTCTCGGCGCTTTTATCAACAAAAAGCTCGGGCTTATCCTCATCATCTATATGGTGGTGCAGTCCTCTATGCCGAAGCTCTACCCACTTATCGGCGCTGATCCCTATTCCCTGGCGAACAACGCTGAGGATTTCAACATAGTCTTTGCCTGTATCGCAACGGGTGTCATATCGGGCTTCGGCTTCTCTATAATGCTCAAGCGCTTCGGCGCTTCGGGCGGTACTTACGGTATTTCGGCGCTTATTAAGAAGGCAAAGCCCGAAATGAATATCGCTTACATCTCCTTCATTATGGACGCGAGTGTGGTATTTATCGCGTTTTTCGTCTACGGTATGAGGGTGACCCCCGTTATCTGTACCCTGCTCAACCTCTTTATCGCGAATATCATTGTTGACAATGGACTCAGCGGAATTAAAAGCGGATATAAGTTTGAGATCATCACAAGCCACCCCGAGGAGCTCTCCGAGGAGCTTATGAAAAGGCTGAAGCACGGTGTCACAAGGATAGAGGTACACGGAATGTACTCCGACTCCGACAAATATATGCTGGTCTGCATTATAAACAAGAGGCAGATCGGCGAGATGATGAAGATAATCAAGAGCCACGAGGGTACGTTTGCCAGCTTCCAGAAGGTCAACGAGGTCTTTGGAAATTTCAAAAGGAAGGTATAACTTTTATGAAATCTAAAAATTACGAAACGACCCTCCCCGAAGGGTACAAAGAAGCAATGCACATAAACGCGAAGGATCTGAAGGTGGGTATCATACTGAACCTTATCGCCCTCATTCCGATCGTTATATTTATGATAGCGGCTGTCCTTCTGATGCTGCTCCCCTCCTACGAGGCAGACACCGAATTCGATTACGGCGGTATTATCATTTTTGGAATATTATACATCGTCTATATAGTCCTTCACGAGCTTACCCACGGAGCGGCTTATAAAATACTGACACACGAGAAGCTGACCTTCGGTCTGACACCGACTGTCGCCTTCTGCGGCGTTCCTCATATCTACACCTACAGAAAAGCCGCCCTCATAGCTATCTGCGCCCCCTTTGCGATCTTTAACGTTGTCTTCGGAGCGCTGACAGCGGTAATGTATTTTTCAAACACCTGGCTTTATATCATTTCAGCGCTTCTTTTCTCGGTACATTTTGGAGGCTGCATCGGCGACCTATGGCTTATGCTCCTGCTGAACACAAAATTCAAGGACAATGATACCCTTATGAGGGATACAGGTCCTGAGCAGTTCATTTACGTAAAAGAATGATCCGACATTAGCCCGATTTGCACGATCGGGCTATTTTTTTATCCTAATGGGTCTTTTTGTGAAAAAAACGTTGACAAATTCAACTACCTATTTTATAATTTAATAAATAGCTTCGGCTTGCCGAATACTATCATTATAAAGCTTGAAATGGAGTCGAGTATGTACAATATAGGCGTTGACCTTGGCGGCACAAATATTGCTGTCGGTCTTGTTGATAAGGAATACAACATTATAGTAAAAAGATCTCTCCCCACAAGGGCGGAAAGACCCGCTGAGGCAATAGTTGACGATATAGCAGCTCTCTGCCGTGAGGTCTGCTCCGAGGGCGGATGCGCTCTCTCGGATATCGCCACCGTCGGTGTCGCTACCCCCGGTACGGCAAACGGAAGGACGGGTGTTGTAGAATACGCCAACAACCTTCCCTTCAGAGATTTTCCTCTCGCAAGGCTTCTCAGCGAAAAGCTTGACAAGGCAACGGTTAAGATCGAAAACGACGCGAACGCGGCGGCTCTCGGTGAGGCTGTGGCAGGCGCTGCGAAGGGTACTGACATCAGCGTTATGATCACCCTCGGCACAGGTGTCGGCGGCGGCATCATAATCGACGGCAAGGTATATTCGGGCTTTAACTCGGCGGGCGGTGAGCTCGGTCATATGGTAATTGAGCACGGCGGAGTACCCTGCAGCTGCGGAAGACGAGGCTGCTGGGAGGCGTACTCCTCGGCAACGGCTCTTATAAGAATGACCAAGGAAAAGCTTGAGGAATGCGAGAAGAACGGCGTTGAGACTGCTATGAGCAAGGCTGAAAGGATCTCGGGAAGAACTGCCTGCGACGCTATGCGCGCGGGTGACAAGGCGGCAAAGGAGGTCTATGACACCTATATCGCCTACCTCGCCACGGGACTTGCGAATATTATAAATATATTCCAGCCTCAGGTAATTTCTCTCGGCGGAGGCATCTCTAATGAGGGACAGTCGCTCATCGACGACCTTCTCCCACTGATCGCGAAAGAACAGTACGGCGGAGGGGATAAGCCGAACAGCACAAAGATCCGCATAGCACAGCTTAAAAACGACGCGGGTATCATCGGCGCGGCGGCACTTTAAAATCGATATATCCTCGGGGAAGCTTCAAAATGGCTTCCCCGAGCTTTTTATGTAGGTAATTTATTACTATTATGAAAAATATACTTGACTATCGGGGGATTTTGTGATAAACTAAGTTGTTAGATGTTGAATTTTTCAAAGGAGGTAGACGATGGCTTTGTTATCAACTGTGACAGAAAAAATAAAAAATAACCGCAAAAGTCTTGTGCTCTGCGCCTTGACGGCGGCTATCTGCGCACTGTTCGCAGGTGTTCTTGCCTCAAAGACCTTCTCACCCGCGGAGGGCTGGTACTCCTATTACGCTTACCTCGTAAACGAGGAGGGGGCTGTTCCTTATCTCGATTTCGAGCTGCTCTTCCCCCCGCTTTACACCTATATTATCGCCTTTATAACAAAGATATTCGGTTATTCCATTATGCCCCTGAGGATCGTGGGAGTTATTATATTCGCTCTTCTCGGCGCTTTCGCTTACCTCATTTTCGAAAAACTGACGAGAAGCCCCTTCCTCGGTTTCCTGGGCGGACTCCTCTCGGCGGCTATGATCCAGTGCGAGGTGGTGCAGATATTTTACGACTATATCCGCTTTATGGACCTTTGCGTTTATATCTCGATATACTGCTTCCTCGTTTATCTCGACCGCTTCGGAAATACCGAAAAGCAGAGACTTTACCCCGCCCCGAGCCTTGTGCTTGGAACGGTATTTGCGGTATTTGCGAGTATGTTCAAGCAGAGCAGCGGACTTTTCTTCCTTATATTCTGCTTCGCGGCTATCATATTCCTCGCCATATTCAGAGGAAGAAAGAGAGAGCTTATCATTCAGCTCTGCTCTATGACGGCTATCACCGCGGCAATGTACGGCATAATGTTCGCCTTTATCGCCTCAAAGGGCGCGTTCGAGGCTTATATCCGCTATAATTTCGTCTCCTCGGTCGATGCTAAGGGCGGCGGAAGCATTATCAGCGTCCTCTTCGGCTGGATACCCCGCTCGGCTAAAAGCCTTGCCCTCGGAGCGCTTGCGGTCCTCATCCCAATAGGACTCTTCCTGCTCTTCAGTTTCCTCTCGAAGAAATACCCCGAAAGCGAAAAGTCCTCGAGAACCCTTGTATATATCGAAAGGCTTACCCCCGCACTCGCGCTTATCCTTGTGGTGCTTCCGATGCTCTCACGCGGATTCGCGAACCTTACCTGGGATATGTCGGTGGCGTTCCTTATGTACCCCGTATTCCTATTCACCTCGCTCTTCTTCCTCGCCGTGTCCCTGGCTCTTATATTCAACAAGAAGCTTCCGAAATTCGACGGCGCAAAGCACAATAAATATATCTTCTTCTCGGGAGCGGTCTTCGTCCTCTCCTACTCGGTATGTACCTCGGGAGGACTTGCCGAAAGTCAGACGGCTCTCGGCTACGGATTTATGATAGTCCTGCTTCTGGCGGCTGCCCGATTCAGAAAGAAGGAGATAGCGGCGCTGGCGCTCAGCCTTCTTATGCTCTTCCAGACTACCTACGCCTTCAGCAGAAAGCTCATCTGCACGTACGCCTGGTGGGGTCTTTCCACAGGCACGGTATTCGAGCAGACCGAGACCACCGACGTTCCACTTCTCAAGGGCATCAGTATGAACCCGAAATTCGCGAGAATGTACAATAACGTCTATAAGCACGTTACCGAAAACACCTCGGCTGAGGACGAGATCTTCGTCTTCCCCCATATGCCGATCCTCTATCTTGCCACCGACCGCGACAGAGCGACGAACACCATAATCCAGTGGTTCGACGTGGCGACCGACGAGGCGGTGCTCGACGATATTAAGGTCATTGAAGAGAAGAAGCCCAAGGCGATCGTTATCTGCACTGTGAGCGAATACGTTATGGCGTCTCACGAGGCATCCTTCCGCGCGGGGAACGACAGCGGTCTGAGAATAATGCAGGATTTCCTCTTTGAGTTCGTTGTTGACGAGGGTTATGACTGCGCAAGTATCGATAAAGTATCGGACGGATACACCGTTTCGGTATGGATATTAAATAATGACTAAAAAATTTTAAAAAACCTATTGACAAGCCCACCGGAAAGTGATATAATGTCACTACCTCTGCGAGTGGGCTTTTTTATTGTGCGGTTTTTGCGCCAACTACCCACATACCCCTCGGTGAGGGAGGTACACGGACAAGGCAAGAGCCGAGTCTAATAAATTTAAAATGGAGGTGCCGCAAAATGGCTAATGATTCAAGAGTCAAAATCACCCTCGTTTGCACAGAATGCAAGCAGAGAAATTATGACACAACAAAGAACAAGAAGAACGACCCTGACAGACTTGAAATGAAGAAGCACTGCAGGTTCTGCCGCAAGCACACTCTTCACAAAGAGTCAAAATAATTTGAAAGAGAGAAAAGTTATGGCAGATAAAGAAATGAATGTCGCTGAAGTTGAAAGCAAGTCCAAAAAGCCCGCGAAGCCCGCAAAGGAAAAGAAAAAAGGCAGGATCAAGGAGTTTTGGCGCGGATTCAAAAGCGAAGTAAAGAAAGTCGTCTGGCCATCCTGGAAGCAGGTGCTCAAAAACACCGGTATAGTTCTCGTCGCAATGCTTCTCTGTGCAGTTGTCATCGGTGCTCTTGACTATGCATTCAGAATCGGTATAGACGCGCTTACAAAGCTCTTCGTCAAGTAATCTCGGAGTGAAACTATGAGTGACATAAATGAAATGAACGTCGGACCGAGATGGTATGTGGCGCACACCTACTCAGGTTACGAAAACAAGGTTAAGGCAAGCCTTGAAAAGATCGTTGAAAACCGCGGACTCGGACATATGATCTTCGACATCAAGATCCCCGTTGAAACTGTCATCGAAAAGAACGGTGACGTTGAGAAGGAGGTTGAGGTCAAGGTATTCCCCAGCTACGTTCTTATCAAGATGGTAATGAACGAGGAAAGCTGGCACGCTGTGAGAAACATCACAGGCGTTACGGGATTCGTTGGCCCCGGATCACGCCCCACTCCCCTGAGTGAAGCGGAGGTCGAGGCTCTCAATATCGACACGACCCGTGTTGAGCTCTCCTTTAAGGTCGGTGACGAAGTCACCATCATTGAGGGACTCTTCGGAGGATATAACGGAACAGTTCAGAGCATTTCTGACGATCTTAAGACCGCGACGGTACTCGTCAAGAGAGGAAACCGCGATATGCCCGTTGAGCTTGATACAAACGTAATTAAGCTCGTTTGACTTGCGATCGCCGATCGCAGTGGGAGGGAGAAAATATTTGAGTCTCCCGTAAAAAACCACGTATGGAGGTAAATTAATCATGGCAAAGAAAGTATTAGGCTACATTAAGCTTCAGTTGCCCGCAGGTAAGGCAACACCCCAGCCCCCCGTAGGACCTGCCCTTGGTCAGTACGGTGTTGCAATTCCCGTATTCACAAAGGAATTCAACGAAAGAACAAAGAACGATATGGGTCTCATTATCCCTGTTGTTATCACAGTATATGCAGACCGTTCCTTCACATTCATTACCAAGACTCCCCCCGCTCCCGTTCTTATAAAGAAGGCTTGCGGAATCGAGTCGGGCTCTGATAAGCCCAACAAGAACAAGGTTGCGAAGATCACAAAAGAGCAGGTTCGCAAAATTGCTGAAACAAAGATGCCCGACCTTAACGCTGCTAACATCGACACCGCTATGAGCATGATCGCAGGAACAGCACGCAGCATGGGTATCGTTGTTGAGGACTGAGGAGGAATTGAGTAATGGGAAAGAAGTATACAGATAGTGCAAAGATGATCGACAAGAGCAAGTTCTATGAGCCCGCTGAGGCACTTGACCTTGTCTGCAAAACATCCAAGGCAAAGTTCGATGAGACAATCGAGCTCCACATCCGCCTCGGTGTTGACTCCCGCCACGCTGACCAGCAGGTCAGAGGCGCAGTTGTTCTCCCCAACGGAACAGGTAAGAACGTTAAGGTTCTCGTTTTCGCTAAGGGTGACAACGTTCAGAAGGCTCTCGACGCAGGCGCAGATTATGCAGGCGGCGCTGAGTACGCTGAGAAGATCCAGACAGAGAACTGGTTCGATTTTGACGTAGTAGTTGCAAGCCCCGATATGATGGGCGTTATCGGTAAGCTCGGTAAGATCCTCGGTCCTAAGGGACTTATGCCTTCTCCTAAGGCAGGAACTGTTACACCCGACGTTGCTCGCGCGGTTTCCGAGGCTAAGGCAGGTAAGGTTGAGTACCGTCTTGATAAGACAAACATCATTCACTGCCCCATCGGTAAGGCATCCTTCGGTACAGAGAAGCTCGCTGAGAACTTCAACACTCTCGTTGGCGCTGTTATCAAGGCTAAGCCCGCTGCTGCAAAGGGTCAGTACATCAAGAGCTGCGTAATCGCAAGCACGATGGGCCCCGGCATCAAGGTTAACCAGGCTAAGCTCGGCTAATTAAACCAAAAAAACACGGTATTTGTATAAGTACCGTGTTTTTTGTTTGACTAATTCAAATTGATATGTTATAATAAAGACTATAATAAAGAAAAAACGAGGAAAAAATATGCTTTTATATATAGTCAGACACGGAGATCCCGATTACGCAACGGATACGCTGACCGAGCGCGGTATCCTTCAAGCCGAGGCGGTGGCAAAGCGTATGCAAGCCTCGGGGATAAACCGAATTTTTTCGTCACCGATGGGGAGAGCAAGGCAGACCGCCGAGCCCACCTGCAGACTTCTGGGGCTTGACTGTCAGATAGAGGAATGGGCGCACGAAATAAGCAACGACTGTCTTTACACCCCCTTCCCCGACGGCGTTCCGAAGTCGATAACCAACGTTCAGAATACATATTACCGCGAAAATCACGCCATAGAGCTGAGCTATGACCGCACGTATGAATGTCCCGGGATCGCCGAGGCTGATATGAAGGCGTCGGTGGAATACATAGAGAAGAGCGGCTATGAATTTTTAGAGCGGCTTGGCTATAAATACGATGAGGGCATCTTCCGCATAGTCGAAAGAAATGACGACAGGGTGGCGCTCTTTTGTCACGCCGCAATGGCGAGAGCGTGGCTCTCGGTGCTCTTTCACATTCCGCTCCACGTTATCTGGGCATCATTTTCCTATACCCACACGGGTGTGACCGTTCTCGAGTTTGCCAATCACGAAAACGGCGTCACCGCGCCAAAATGTCTCTGCTTCTCGGATATGTCACATCTCTACGCCGAGGGACTTGATATGAAGCATAATCATTCAGGAGAGATATAATTTATGAGGCTGTCTCAAATGCAAATTTGTGACAGCCTCTTTTAGGGGATAGTCAGATTTGAGCAAGAAGCGTCGTTCTTCGGGGCGTGAGGCGTACAAGCGTACGTCGAGCCCCGAAAACGGCGGTAGAAAAAGTCCATAAAGATGGAGAATTTCGAAGAAATTCAACCTATTAGTGTCTCATTTGCGTTTTTTCTGTTGCAAACGAGATCTTTTTATTTATTCTCGGACTTTTTCGGTCCTGCCAAATGAGACAGCCCCTTTGGGGGATAGTCAGATTTGAGCAAGAAGCGTCGTTCTTCGGGGCGTGAGGCGTACAAAGGTACGTCGAGCCCCGAAAACGGCGGTAGAAAAAGTCCATAAAGATGAAGAATTTCGAAGAAATTCAACCTATTA
>SVSX01000057.1 GCA_015064085.1 Oscillospiraceae bacterium
AAGAACATATCGGCACGAGGTGTCGTTTTACATTCTTGAGGTTTGAAGATTTTCATAATAATACCTCCATTTTTAATTGATACCATTATTATAACACAAAAAATCAAAAACCGCAACCCCTTTTGTATCAGAATTACGGTTTTTGTTTGGCGGAGAAGGAGAGATTCACTTCTCGGCAAAGCCGAGAGGCAAGTTGCATTTTGCAATTTTTTCTTTTATATGGCGGCAACTTGCATAGAGATCTTTCAGCCCCATTCTCAATCAAAACAAAAAGGACACCCTCAGGTGTCCTTTTTGTTTTGGCTAATAACCCTAATTTTGATACAAAATCAATCGAAATCAAAAGAGCTATACCCTTGCAAATGTATGCTATTGAGTACGCTGATCCACAATTCTTTTTGGCTTGGATCGGCATGAAATGTGATTTTGGGATTGGTATGAAAGGTTATCTTCCAACCATCTGATTTCGTTCGATCACAAATATATTTCGGTTTTGACTTATTAACAGATTTGCTTTTACACCAGCCCTTATAAGCTTCATAATAACCGATATTTGCAGAAGTTCCTTCGTTGTCAACATATAAAATTCCGGCTTGGTCAATTTTTTGAATGTTAGATAAGGGAAGCTCTAACGGTGGTTGTTGTTCGATCTCAGAAACAAGTTTTTTTCTAAAAAAAGAAAACATAATATCACCTCCGTACACTGTAATTATACCACAAAAAATCAAAAACCGCAATCCTTTTGTATCAGAATTACGGTTTTTGTTTGGCGGAGAAGGAGAGATTTGAACTCTCGCGCCGGGTAAATCCGGCCTACACCCTTAGCAGGGGCGCCTCTTCGGCCTCTTGAGTACTTCTCCATACTCGGGTTTTTACCCTGTAAGCCGCCGTTTAAATCAGCTTACCCAAGTATTATACCCGATTTCTTTTGGTTTGTCAATAGGGTTTTTCGCTTTTTGTTCGTTTTTCTTCGACTTTTTTTGTCATATCGGTGTTTTTTTCACTTTCGTTGCTCCTGAGCGTCCCCTTGTCTCGCTCTTCCTTATTGACAGCCGACGTGAAAAGTTGTATAATATTTTCAGATTAAACTATGAAGGGGGAGCGCTATGGATTATCCGAGCAACGTTTCTTTTGTGATAGACAGGCTTGAAGCTCTCGGACACGAGGCTTTTATTGTGGGCGGCAGTGTCCGTGACTCGGTAATGGGACGAATTCCGAACGACTATGACGTGACGACATCGGCGCTTCCCGAGCAGATACTTTCCTCTTTTTCGGATATGCGGACTATCCCGACGGGGCTGAAGCACGGTACGGTTACCGTCATCAGCGGCGGTGAGCCCATTGAGGTCACCACCTACAGAATAGACGGCGATTATCTTGACAGCCGTCACCCGAGCTCGGTGATCTTCACAGACAGCATAACCGCCGATCTTTCCCGCCGTGATTTCACTGTGAACGCTATGGCGTACAGCAAAAAGCGCGGACTTGTCGACCCATTCGGGGGCGAGGCAGACATTGCGCGTCGGCTTATACGGGCGGTGGGCGAGCCGAAAAGGCGTTTTTCCGAGGACGCGCTCAGGATACTCCGCGCCTTCAGGTTTGCCTCTCAGCTCGATTTTTCGATTGACGGAGAAACTCTCCTCGGCGCTCGAGACGAGGCTTGCGGACTATCTCGCATTGCCGCCGAGCGCAAGGCGGTCGAGCTTCTGAAGCTGATAACGGCGAAAAATCCCTCATACGCCCTTTTTGAGATGAAGAGACTTGAGATATTCCCCTACATTTTTGGCGAGTATCAGCCGTCGGACAGGGTGATATCTGCCCTTGACCGAGCTGAGCTGTCGGCGAGAGCGGCGCTTTCTCTTCTGCTTTTTGAATGTGAGGAGTCGGCGCGGGGCGAGATCCTGCGATCGCTAAAGCTTCCAACCAAGCTGTTCTCGGGCTGTGAGACTATCTGCCGCCGTCTCTCCCAAGGATTGCCCTCGGGGGAGAGCGGAGCTCGGAGGCTGATCGGTAGCTGCGGAGAGCTTATACAGGACCTGCTTTCGGCGGCGAGGGCGCTTTCCGTTCTCGATCCCGCGCTCGAGTCGGCGGTGATCGAAAATCTGAGGAAGGGGAGCTGTACCACCGCGGCGGAGCTTTCGGTGAGAGGCTATGACATAGTAAAGCTCGGTATATCGGGAAAGGCTGTGGGGGAGACGATAGCCTATCTGCTCGAGGCGGTTATCGAAGACCCGAGTCTGAACAAGAAGGAGACCCTTTTGTCACTTGCCGCCGAGCGGAATGGGATAAAGGGCTGAAAGGACGGAAATTTTATGAATTGGCAGACATATACTTTAGAGGAGGGGCGCTTCCCCTCGTCAAGGGCGGGAGAGGAGATAGCCTACTATATCCACCGCCCGATATGCGAGACTCTCGCGGTGATACAGGTGGTTCACGGTATGTGTGAGCACATTGGCAGATATGAGGAATTTGCTCACCATATGGCGAAGTACGGCATTGCTGTTTGCGGACACGACTGTCTCGGTCACGGCAAGACGGCGCGCTCCTCGGAGGAGCTTGGATTTTTCGGCTCGGAGGGAGGGGTCGATCTTCTGCTCGGAGACATCTCAAAGATGCGTGAGATAACAATGAAGGAATTTTCGGGACTTCCCGTGATAATTCTCGGACACAGTATGGGGTCTTTTCTCACGAGGCTCTATCTTTCGAGAAATCCAAGTGACTACAGCGGAGCTATCATCAGCGGAACGGCGGGTTTCAATATGCCTGCGGGGGCGGGGAAGATACTCGCGCGGATCATATCGGCGCTCAGAGGGGAGAGACACCGCTCAAAGCTTCTTTACAGCCTTTCGATCGGCTCTTATTCAAAGAAATTCCCCAAGGGCTCACCCGCTCTTCTCTGGCTTTCGGGTGACGAGAATATAAGAAACGCCTATGAGAAGGACGAATTCTGCACCTTCCGTTTTACCTCAAGGGCGTATTGTGATCTTTTTGACGTGCTTTCGAAAATATCGAAGAAGGATATGGCAAAGAAAATGCCGAAGGATATTCCGATAATGCTCCTTTCGGGAGATCAAGATCCCGTGGGGAATTTCGGAAAGGGAGTCACCGCTCTTTATTGCAGTTATCTTGATGCGGGTATGGGGAACGTGACCCTGAAGCTTTACGAGGGAGGGCATCACGAGATGCTCAACGAGCTTTGCCGATACAAGGTCTATGCCGATCTTATCGCGTGGATAGAATATTTTGAGCTTGGGCGCAGAGAGGAAGCGTTATAATGGAAAGAATAAAGAATACTAAGGGAAAGATACTTTCGGTGGATTTCGGAGACGTGCGCACGGGACTTGCGGTGTCGGACGCGTCAAGACTTCTCGCCTCGGGAATAGGATACATCACCCCCGGGGGAATAGAAAAGACGGCGGACGCGATCGTGGCGGCGGCGAAGGAAAATTCGGCGGTGGCTGTGGTTGTCGGTCTTCCGAGGAATATGGACGGAAGCGAGGGATCGAGAGCCGACCGCTGCAAGAAGCTCGCTCGGCTTATCGAGGAGAGATGTGAGCTTCCCGTGGCGATGATGGACGAGAGAATGACCACGATGACGGCGTCGCGCTATCTCAACGAGACGGGAACTCGCGGCGGAAAGCGAAAGCAGGTGATCGACACCCTTTCGGCGCAGATCATTCTGCAGAATTTTCTTGACAGACTTAAAAATATTTGAGGTAGCTATGGCTGAGAAAAAAGCGACAAACTGTGAAAGCTGTGTCTTTTACGACTACGACGAGGATATCGAGGCGTACGTATGCACAGTAAATCTCGATCAGGACGAGATGGAGTCCTTTGTTTCGGGCAGGACGCGGAGCTGTCCTTATTACAGATTTTACGATGAATACAAGAGCGTTCACAAGCAGATATAGAGAGGTAACCTATGGCAGACGTTTTTGACTATCTCGAATGGCGGGGAGACATCAGCTTCTCCGAGGTCGGGGTAAACGAGATAGACAGTCTTATTTTGTCTATGATATGCTACGTGGATTTTGACGGTATCGTACCGCGCGGCAGAAAAAATTCGCCCACTCTTCTGGCAGCCGCGAGGCAGTACACAAATGAGCACAAGGGCGAAAATATAAAAATGGGGGCAATATTGCCCTCGGGAATAATCAATCTTCTGGTCAGAGCGGCGAAGACAAGGCGCTTTGGCGGAGCTCGGCTTTCGGGATACGTGAACAAGGTCGAGCTTGAAAGCCAGACGCAGTTTTCGGCGCTGACCTACTCTCTCGGAGATAAAACGACCTTCGTTGCCTACAGAGGAACAGACGACACTCTTGTGGGCTGGAAGGAGGATTTCAATATGAGCTTTATGAGTGCCGTCCCTGCTCAGCTTGAGGCGGTGAGCTATCTTGAGGAGGCGGCGGAAGCCTTTGAGGGAGATATCTATTGCGGAGGGCACAGCAAGGGCGGAAATCTCGCTATCTACGCCACCGTCAAGGCGAGAGCCGAGGTGGGAGACAGGGTGTTGAGGACTTACAATCTCGACGGACCGGGCTTTACCCGTGAGTTTATCGAGAGTGAGGAATACGCACGGGCAAGAGAGAAGCTTGTCACGATAATACCCGAGTCCTCTGTTGTTGGAATGCTTCTTGAGCACGAGGAGAACTATGAGGTGGTAAAGAGCAAGCAGATGGGTCTTCTTCAGCATTACGCACCCTTCTGGGAGCTTATGGGTTCGAGATTCCTTCGGCTTAATGATGTGAGTGAGGACAGCAAGATCATAGACAGAACGCTGAAGAGCTGGCTCTCTCAGATGGATATGAAGCAGAGGGAGGAATTTGTGGACACTCTTTACGACATTCTGATCTCGACCAACGCCACGACCCTCAGCGACATTGCCGACGACAAGATGAAGCTCATCAAGGCTTGGGGAAGCGTACCCGACGAACACAAGGCGCTTGTGCTGAAGAGCATCAAGCTTCTGGTCCGCAACGTGAAGCTCAAGGTCAGGTAAAAAAGATAAAAACAGCTAAAAGAAAAAATTTCCTCTGATATAACTGTCAAAAATACTAACAATATTATTGACGGTTAAACCGTTAAGGAGGAAAACAGCAATGATAATGGACAGAATTGCTTTGATAATAGCGGTCATCGGCGCTCTCAACTGGGGAAGCATTGGGCTTTTCAAGTTTGATATCGTCGCGTGGCTTTGCGGAGGACAGGGCGCGCTTGTCAGCCGCATAATTTATACGGTAGTTGCTCTTGCGGGAATATGGTGTATTTCTCTCATATTCCGAGCGAGGGAGCGCTTTGAGTCAATAGACGAGTAACGGGGGCTGTCAGATTTGGTGAGACCGAAAAAGTCCGAAAAGAAAAGTAAAAAGTCATTGAAGCAACACTGCTGAAATGGAGGACTGATAGGTTGAATTTCTTCGAAATTCTCCATTGTCAACGGACTTTTTCTACCGCCGTTTTCGAGGCTCGACGTACCCTTGTACGCCTCACGCCTCGAAGAACGACGCTTCTCACCTAAATCTGCCTATCCCCCGTGGGGTCTGTCAGATTTGGCGAGACCGAAAAAGTCCGAAAAGAAAAATAAAAAGTCATTGAAGCAACACTGCTGAAATGGAGGACTGATAGGTTGAATTTCTTCGAAATTCTCCATTGTCAACGGACTTTTTCTACCGCCGTTTTCGAGGCTCGACGTACTCTTGTACGCCTCACGCCTCGAAGAACGACGCTTCTCATCTAAATCTGCCTATCCCCCGTGGGGTCTGTCAGATTTGGCGAGACCGAAAGTTACGATTCTCACCTGAATCTGACTATACCCAAAAAACACTCATCGGCACTTAACCGATGAGTGTTTTCGTTATATTGGTGTCTTAGTATCAAAGCTCCTCGTACATTTTCGCGAGGCGTTTTGCGGCTGCCGCCATATTTTTCGCGCAGGTCGCCATATCGTCAGGCGCAAATCTATTTGAGTATCGGTCGGCTTCGAGGGTCAGGTCGCCCTTGTAGTTTATTTCCTTGAGGGCTTTTATCACCTTTTCAAAATTGATATCCATTGTGAAGGGAAGCTCGTGGGAGTCGTGCCACAGGTCATTGTCGTGGATATGAAGGGCGGCAAGGGAGTCACCGAGGGTGCGGATCATCGTTTCCGAGTCGGTGCGAAGCCCCCTCATTTCGGCGTGTCCGATATCGAGACAAGCCACAAGGTAGGGGTCGTTCACCGCCTTGATGTGTGCCAAAAAGTCGCTATGGTGAGAACAAGCCGCGTCGGCAGCGTGGTCCTCCTCCTTGTTCCAGTTCCACATATTTTCGGTGGCGATCTTTACTCCGTGCTCCTTTGCGAAGGGCAGCAGCTCAAGAAAGATCTCGGCATTTTCCTCAGCCGATTTATTGTTATTTGGGTGGATTATGCAGATGCTTCCCCCAGCCTCGGCGGTGCATTCGATAGCTCTCTTCTGAAGAGCCAATATCTCGGGGTATTTAATGGGGAAGGGGGCGTGAGCCTGATTGCAGGTGATACCGTTTTCCTCGCCGATGCGTCTGAGCTTTCGCGCGAAGGCAAGGTAGTCGGGAGAAGCGAGGGGGTGATCGTTGGGTGCGAGCGCTCCCTTGGCTTTGTCGTATTTTGCCATAGAGAACATCGAAAAATCCCAGCAGTCAAAGCCTGCCTCAGCCAAAAGGTAAAGGGTCTTTTCTTCGCCCACAAATCTGGCTATCGAGTTTATTTCTGTGGATATTCTTTTCATATTGTAGCCTATTTTTTCATACAGGATTTCTTATACTGAGTGGGTGTCATTCCCGAATATTTCTTGAAGAGAGTCGAGAAATAATGGGAGTTAGAGAGCATCAGAAGCTCGGCGATCTCAACAAAATTCTTATTGGTCTCGCGGATAAGCCTCTTTGCCTCGTTTATCTTCATTGTGTTGAAATAGTCCACGATAGAATAACCGCAGGTCGAAGCGAATCTCTTTGAGATATAGGATTTGCTGAAAGAAAGGTTTCGGCTCAGCTCGTTCATACTCAGTTTTTCATAGAGATGAGCTTCCATATATTCAACTATCTTAAAGCAGAGGTCATCCTCAATTATCTCCTTCTTGAGGAAGGCACGGGGGCGCTCCGCGAAGCTTTCGTCAAGTCTTATAAGCTCGATCAGCATCAGCTCAAGGCGCATAAGGACTGTCTGATCTCCCGCCCAGAGTATTTTCCCCGATTTATATTTGAGTCCCGACATAGCGGGGTTGTTGAAGGGGAGATAATAGGTGTTCGACGCCTCGTGGATTATTGTTGCGATGTGCTGCTTTGTGCTAACGTCGGCTTCAAGCTTTCTCTTTTCGAAATAGCGCATTGCCGCCGAATTGCAGTGGAAGGTTATTATAAATATATTTGAGGGAACGCCCTCGATTATCTGAAGCATATGCTCTTCCTGGGGCTTGTGGAAATACATTTCGCCCTGAGAGAGAAGGAAGGACTCGCCGTCGGCAATGATATGGCACTTGCCTCTGTCGATATACACCATCTCCCATTCCTCGTGAGATTCCATACGGTCAACGAACTTGTCGTCAAATTCAAAGTAATGTATCGAGGATATAGATCGTATGCTGATAGTCTTTTGGACCTTATAGCCGGAAAATTTACTTGCCATAATTAACACTCTCCTTTCACATACTCAATTTTATTATACACCATATATTCTTTTTATGTGTACAAAATATTATCCTTTTTGTATAATATTCTATCCTTTTTTCTTTTTTACAGGCAGAAAAAGGTTTGCTGTATTGTTTTTGAGTGTTGAATTTTATACAGTGTAAGATGTACAAAATCGAGTACATACGTTTATGTATTTTGTACAATCCCAAATAAAGTTAAAAAAACTCGAAAATCCTCTTGACAAGGGAGTGACAAAGTGTTATAATGCACTTTGCTTTGTGAATAGAATATACATATTATTTTAATAAATGCTTATGGAGGAAATATGCAGATCTTACTGTGTTTATCGGTATCTCTTTTTGCGGGACTTATGCTCTCCCGCCTCGCGAAGCTTTGCAAGCTCCCCGCGGTTACGGCGTATCTTATCGCGGGAATACTTATAGGACCTTACGTGCTGGGTCAGCTCGGCGTACCCGGTCTTGGATTTACGAATATGGAGGAGGTCCACTCCCTTTCGCTCATCTGTGACGTTGCCCTTGGCTTTATCGCATTTTCGATAGGTAATGAATTCCGTCTTTCCCAACTGAAAAGCACGGGTAAGCAGGCAACAGTCATCGGTATCGTCCAGGCGGTGTTCACCACAATTGTGGTCGACGCGGTGCTTATCTGTGTTCACCTTGCCATGCCCGACAAGCTCTCGCTTCCCGCGGCAATAATCCTTGGCGCGGTTGCTTCCGCTACCGCTCCCGCGGCAACGCTTATGGTCGTAAGGCAGTACAAGGCGAAGGGAAAGCTTACAGACCTTCTTCTTCCCATTGTAGCGCTTGACGACGCTGTGGGACTTATGCTTTTTGCGGCATCCTTCGGAGTCGCGAAGGCACTTCTTTCGGGAAAGGTAGACGTTGTATCTATTCTTGTTGAGCCTCTGCTCGAGATAGTTCTTTCTCTCGTGCTCGGTACGGTTATGGGATATCTTTTCTCCTTCTTTGAGAGATTTTTCCACTCCCGTTCAAAGAGACTTGCGATGTCGGTCAGCTTTGTGCTTCTCACGGTTGCATTCTCTATGATGACCTTTGAGATCGGCGGAGTACATATCGCCTTCTCCTCGCTTCTTTCCTGTATGATGCTCGGAACGATCTTCTGCAACATATGCGACTTTTCCGAGGAGCTTATGGACAGACTTGACCGTTGGACAGCGCCCCTTTTCATTCTCTTCTTCGTTTTCAGCGGAGCAGAGCTCGAGCTTTCGGTATTTGCCGACGTGGCTATAGTTCTTGTGGGTGTTATCTATATTCTTGCCCGTTCCTGCGGAAAGTATTTCGGAGCGAGATTCAGCTCTCAGGCAGTTAAATGCGATAAGAGCACGGTTAACTATTTGGGTATCACTCTTTTGCCTCAGGCGGGAGTTGCTCTCGGTATGGCAATGAAGGCGGAGCAGCTTGGCGCTGAGGGAGCTATTGTGGCAAACATCACGCTCTTTGCCGTGCTTGTCTATGAGATCGTCGGTCCTATGCTCACCAAGATCTCGCTCACCAAGGCGGGAGATATCAAGCCCGAGGGCAAGGTCAGCGCCCGTGACGTGGCTAAGCAGAAGACAAATTGAAAATCTCCTCAAAGAGTAAAATGATCAAAAGAAAACTTAGAGGCTGTCTCAAATGCAAATTTGAGACAGCCTCTTTTGGGGGATAGTCAGATTTGAGCAAGAAGCGTCGTTCTTCGGGGCGTGAGGCGTACAAAGGTACGTCGAGCCCCGAAAACGGCGGTAGAAAAAGTCCATAAAATTTGAGAATTTCGAAGAAATTCAACCTATTAGTATCTCATTTGCTTTTTTTTCGCAAACGGGATTTTTTTATTTATTCTCGGACTTTTTCGGTCTTGCCAAATGTGACAGCCCCCGCTTTTTTTTGACCGTTTATTCCTTTTCAAATTGACTGTTATAAAGCTCAAAGTAGAAGCCCTTTTCGGCTAACAGCTCCTCGTGAGTACCCTTTTCCACAACGTTGCCGTCCTTCATAACGAGAATGATGTCCGATTCCTTGATAGTCGAGAGACGGTGGGCAACTATAAAGCTGGTCCTGCCCTGCATCATAGTGGCGAAAGCCTTTTGGATTCGGATCTCGGTTCTGGTGTCGATAGAGGAGGTCGCCTCGTCGAGAATAAGCATCTCGGGGAGCGCCAGCATAACTCTTGAAATGCAGAGAAGCTGCTTCTGTCCTTGTGAGAGTGAGCCGCCGTCCTCGCCGATCACGGTATCGTAGCCCATAGGCAAACGTCTTATAAAGGAGTGGGCGTGTGCCGCCTTGGCGGCTTCCTTTATCTCCTCGTCGGTGGCGTCGGGCTTGCCGAAGGCAATATTGTCGCGGATCGTACCCTCCGAGAGCCAGGTGTCCTGAAGGACCATACCGAAGGAGGAGCGAAGGGCTGCCTTGTTAATTTTTCGGATATCCTGACCGTCAAGTCGGATCTCACCGCCATTTACGTCGTAGAAGCGCATAAGAAGATTGATGAGCGTGGTCTTTCCACAGCCCGTCGGACCGACGATAGCCACCTTCATTCCGTCCTTGACCGAGAGGGAAAGGTCCTTTATGAGGGGCTTTTCGGGCGAGTAAGAGAAGCTTACCGAGTCAAACTCCACCTCTCCCGAAACGGTTATCTCAGGGGGCTCGGAGTCGGATGGGTCTTTTGGTACAGGCTCTTCGATTATCTCAAAAACTCTTTCGGCACAGGCAAGAGCGTTCTGGAGCTCGGTCACAACACCCGAGATCTCGTTGAAGGGCTTTGTGTACTGAGTGGCGTAGGCGAGGAAGCTTGAGAGCATTCCCACCGAAAGGGAAGCGCCGCCGCTTGATATACATACAAGCGATCCAAATAGCGCAACAAGGGCATAGACCGTTCCGTTGAGAAAGCGGGTCACGGGGTTTGTGGTAGAGGAGAAGAAGATCGCCTTGAGGG
Organism: Oscillospiraceae bacterium; assembly: GCA_015064085.1. Lineage (GTDB taxonomy): Bacteria > Bacillota > Clostridia > Oscillospirales > CAG-272 > HGM12713. The sequence goes on from SVSX01000057.1 coordinate 10,594, forward strand.
AAGCCTTTGAAAGTCTTCGGTTTATCTCATCGAATTCCTTCTGAACGTCCTTCTCCTTACCGAATGCAAGGACCGTCTTGTGAGAGCCGATCATTTCATCGATAAGTGAGGTCTGCTCACCGCGGATCTCACTCTGAAGCTTGAACATCGAGTAGGTCTTTTTTGCGATGAACGCCGCCACGAAAAGCGAGGCGGGGGTTATGAGAATGACAATCAGCGAGATCGAGGGGCTTATCGTCAGCATAAAGAATATCGTGATAAAGATGGTGAGTACTCCGTTGAAGAACTGAGTGAAGCCGAGGAGAAGTCCGTCGGAGAACTGATCCACGTCGGCGATCATTCTGCTGACGATCTCACCCGAGCGGTGGGAGTCGACATAGGAGACGGGGAAGCTCTGAAGCTTCTCAAAGGCGCTGTGGCGTATGTTGCGGACTATGCCGTAGGTCATTTTGTTATTGATAATGCCGATCAGCCACTGAAGAAGTCCGGTTATAAGTATAGACAACAGTATCGAGGAAAGGATCTTTCCGATCCCCGCTGAGTCGACCTGCCCCTTGCCGACAGCAAGGTCGATGGCGTTTCCTACCTGAACGGGAACGTAGAGGGATAGCGCGACCGACAGAGCGGTGAATATGAGTGAGAGGGCAAAGTGAAGTCGGTAGACCTTAAGATATTTGAGTACCTTAATAAAGGTCTTCAGCATTTTAGCCTTTTTCATTTCGCTTCACCTCCCGACGTAAACTGAGAGCTGTAGATCTCCTTGTAGACCTGACAGGACTCAAGAAGCGAGTCGTGATCTCCCGCACCCACAAGCTCACCGTCGTCAAGGACGAGGATAAGATCCGCGTGCCGTATTGAGGATGTGCGCTGTGAAACGATAAATATTGTTGGATCGTAATCCAGCGAGGCAACAGCCCGTCTGAGAGCCGCCTCGGTGGCATAGTCGAGGGCTGACGCGGAGTCGTCAAGGATCAGTATCTCGGGTCTGCGAACAAGGGCGCGAGCGATCGTCAGCCTCTGCTTCTGTCCTCCCGAGAAATTGCTTCCATTCTGGAGTACGGGCTCGTCGAGTCCTCCGTCCTTCTCAAGGACAAAGCTCTCGGCTTGAGCGAGTCTCAGCGCCTCCATAAGCTCCTCTTCGGTGGCGTCGGGTCTGCCCCAGGAGAGATTTGAGCGGATCGTTCCCTTGAAAAGCGAGGGCTTCTGAGGAACGACACCGACAGTCCCCTTCAGCTCGTCACCCGAATAAAGGGCGGTATTTTTTCCGTTGATAAATACACTGCCCTCGGTGGGAAGATAAAAGGCGGGAATAAGGTTTATGAGTGTGGATTTTCCACAACCCGTCGAGCCGATAACGCCAACCGTCTCTCCCCGTCGCACCTTGAAGGAGATGTTCGAGATGGCGGGATCTCCCGAAGCGCTGTAGGCAAAGCTGACTTTTCTGAACTCAACGGCATAGTCGGGATCTCCCTCTTCCTCGCAAGGGGCGTGGGGAATATCGGAGGGAGTGTCGAAAACGGCGCTTATGCGCTTAGCTCCCGCCGAGCATTTGTTGAGAGTTATGATGAGACTCGCGAGCTTTATAAGCTCAACAAGGATCTGAGTCATATAGTTGTAGAGCGCCACAAGCTCACCCTGGCTTATGATCCCGCTGTCGACCGATATCGCGCCGAATTTTATAAGGAGGATAACGGCAGCGTTTATAATAATGTAGGTAAGAGGATTCATAAGGGCAGAGATCCTACCCGCGAAGAGCTGTATCCTTGTCAGCTCCTCGTTGCGGCTGTCGAAATCCTCGATCTCACTCTGCTGCTTGTTGAAGGCTCTGATAACACGCGTACCGCCGTAGTTTCCGCGGGTCTTTGCCACGACTCTGTCAAGCCTTTGCTGTACCTTTTTATATATAGGTATGCTGACGAGCATAATTCCGAAGACGACCGCCGCAAGTATCGGGATCACCGCCGCGAAGATAAGCGCAAGCTTCACGTTTATCGTGAACGCCATTATCATAGCGCCAAATACCACGAAGGGAGAGCGCATAAAGAGACGGAGAAAGAGGTTTACTCCCGTCTGAACGGTGTTGATGTCGCTTGTCATTCGTGTGATGAGAGTCGACGTGCCGAGCTTGTCTGTCTGAGAGTAGGAAAAGCTCTGAATGTGTGAGAAGAGCGCCGAGCGGAGCGCGGTGGCAAATCCCACAGCGGCCTTTGCCGCAAAGAATTGAGCGCAAAGTGAGCAGGAAAGTCCGATGACTCCAAGGGCGATCATAATAGCGAACATCTGGAATATCCTTACGCGGTCGGCATTGCCTATGCCAAAATCGATAATGTTGGATACCACGAGGGGGATCATCAGCTCAAAAAGTGCCTCGAGCATCTTGAAAAGGGGCGCTATGACCGACTCCTTGCGGTAGCCCTTTAAAAATCTGAGAAGTTTTTTCAAAACAGCCTCCGTAAATATGTCAATGACAATATTATAATATGGAAGCAAAAATATTTCAACTATTTTTTCAAAAAACTATTGCAAAAAGCAAAAAAACGTGATATAATATCATTTGTTCATAGGGAGGCATAGCTCAGTTGGTTAGAGTACATGCTTGACATGCATGGGGTCGTTGATTCGAATTCAACTGTCTCCACCAAAACGCACTTTTGTCTGCAAAGGCAAAAGTGCTTTTTTATCTAGTCGTGCAGTTAACCTCTTGATTTTGTCACTTTGCACAAAACGATTTATCAAAAAATATTCACAACTGCCAAGAATACCAAAAGTAAAAAAATCCGAAAAAAATTAAAAAAAGTGCTTGACAAAGGAAAGAGGTTATGATATAATAGTCAAGCTGTCCGCAAGGCGGGCGGCACGGTCATTGAAAATT
>SVSX01000058.1 GCA_015064085.1 Oscillospiraceae bacterium
ACCGAAAAAGTCCGAAAATAAATAAAAAGATCCCATTTACGCATAAAGAAACGAAAATGAGACAGTAATAGGTCGAATTTCTTCGAAATTCTCAAATTTTATGGACTTTTTCTACCGCCGTTTTCGGGGCTCGACGTACGCTTGTACGCCTCACGCCCCGAAGAACGACGCTTCTTGCTCAAATCTGACTATCCCCTAAAAGGGGCTGTCGCAAATTCACATTTGCGACAGCCCCATGTTTGCTTTTTGAAGAAGCTTGAGGGAACTGAAAGTTTGCGTGAGCAAACTTTACACGAAGCGAAGCGGAGTAGGTTTGTTAAAAAGTTCCCTCAAATCGCATCCTCGCATCCCTTGCGTTGCCTCGCACAAAATGTGAACGAAAATCTTTACTATAAAAATAACACTTGTCGGTACGAAAGTGTCCGACAAGTGTTCACCTCAGAAAAAAAGAAACGATCTATGCTCGTAATATCTCTTCCGCTAAAAACTGCTTGAAATTTTTTGAAGGAGCTTGAGGGAACTGAAAGTTTGCGTGAGCAAACTTTACACGAAGCGAAGCGGAGTAGGTTTGTTAAAAAGTTCCCTCAAATCGCATCCCCGCATCCATTGCGTTGCCTCGCACAAAATGTGAACGGAAATCTTTACTATAAAAATAACACTTGTCGGTACGAAAGTGTCCGACAAGTGTTTACCTCAGAAAAAAAGAAACGATCTATGCTCGTAATATCTCTTCCGCTAAAAACTGCTTGAAGTTTTTTGAAGGAGCTTGAGGGAACTTTTTTTAAAAAGTTCCCTCAAATCGCATCCTCGCATCCCCGCATCCCTCGCTTATCTCTGGACTCTTCCCGAGCCGTCGCCGCCCGCGAGCTTTTCAACCTCGGAGACGCTGACTCTGTTATAGTCGCCCTCGATACTGTGCTTGAGTGCCGATGCCGCAACCGCGAATTCGATAGTCTCCTCTGTGGACTTACCCGAAAGGATCGAGTAGATAAGTCCGCCACCGAAGGAGTCACCGCCGCCAACGCGGTCTACTATATGAAGATTATAGCTCTTGGAGAAGCAATACTTCTCACCGTCATAGAGCATACCTGCCCAGTTATTGTCACTCGCCGAAATAGATGTACGGAGAGTGATAGCTACCTTCTCAAATCCAAACTTGTCGGCAAGCTGCTTTGCGACCGACTTGTAGCCCTCGTGGTTGAGCTTTCCGCCGTAGATATCCGAGCCCTCTGCCTCGATTCCGAACACGTCCTTTGCGTCCTCCTCGTTGGAGATACAAACGTCAACGTACTTGCAGAGCTCGGTCATAGCCTCTCTCGCCTCTGCTCTTGTCCAGAGCTTTCCTCTGTAGTTAAGGTCGCAGGAGATCTTTACTCCCTTTGCCTTAGCCGCCTTACAAGCCTCCTTACAGATCTCAACAACGTTTGCTCCGAGAGCGGGTGTGATTCCCGTGAAGTGGAACCAATCAGCGCCCTCAAAAATGCTGTCCCAATCAAAATCCTCGGGCTTTGCCTCGGAGATCGCAGAGTGTGCGCGGTCGTATATACATACCGAGCCTCTCTGGGAAGCACCCTTCTCAAGGAAGTAGATTCCCACTCTGTCGCCGCCTCTGACGATCTTTGATGTGTCAACTCCGAAATAACGGAGAGAATCAACAGCCGCCTGACCGATAGCGTGCTTTGGAAGCTTGGTTACGTAAACGCTGTCCATTCCGTAGTTTGCGAGAGAGACCGCCACGTTTGCCTCACCGCCGCCGAAGGTCGCCTGCATCTGGTCGTTCTGGAAGAATCTATAATAGCCGTTAGGCGCGAGTCTGAGCATAAGCTCACCGAATGTTACTACTCTTTTCATTTGTTTTCTGCCTCCATTTTTTCAAGAGATTCCTTTACGAAGAAGCTTCCGCCGATAGCCGCGATCTTGTCGAATGCGAGGAATTCGTCGATATTGCTTCTGTCAACTCCGCCCGTGGGAATAAATCTCACCTGCGGGAAGGGCGCGGAAAGCGCCTTGAGAGCCTTGAGTCCGCCGTAAACGTTTGCGGGGAAGAATTTCACCGTGGTTATTCCAAACTCAAGCGCCGCCATGATCTCGGTAGGGGTCACGCAGCCGGGGTAGTAAGGAATTCCTCTCTCGGTGCAGATCTTTGCCACCGCAGGGGAAAATCCCGGGGAAACGATGAAGGTTGCTCCTGCCTTGAGAGCCGCCTCACACTGCTCGGCGTTGATAACCGTTCCCGCGCCGATCTCCATATCGGGGTAGTTCTTTACCGCGTACTCGATCGCCTCTGCCGCGCAAGCGGTACGGAAGGTGATCTCGGCGCAGTTGATATTGTTGTTTTTCAGAGCCTTGAGGATCTTATCTGTCTCGGAAAGCTCCTTGATTACCACAACGGGGATAAACTTTTCCATGTGCTTTCTCCTTATTTCTTTTTGACTTATATTTTATCAGATTTCTTGCCTGTCTTCAAGATGATTTTTTAACCTTTTTATTGGTTTTCTTATCATTATCAGACACCCGAGTATGCGTTGAAGCCGCCGTCAACGGGAATTACCGTACCCGTAACGAAGCCGCTGGCATCGTCAGACGCAAGCCAAAGGAATGTTCCGATAAGGTCCTCCACTTCTCCGAATCTCTTCTGAGGAGTGTGACCGAGTATCTTCTCGGTTCTCGCCGTGGGAGTTCCGTCCTCGGTGAAAAGGAGCGCTCTGTTCTGGTGAGTTACGAAAAATCCGGGAGCAATGGCATTAACTCTGATTCCGCAAGGTGCGAAGTGGACCGCGAGCCACTGTGTGAAGTTGGAGATACCTGCTTTCGCCGCGCTGTACGCGGGGATCTTTGTGAGGGGACGGAAGGAGTTCATCGAAGAAATGTTGATAATATTTCCGCCTGTCTCTACCATATCCTCGGCAAATACCTGAGTTACGAGGAAGGCAGAGGTGATGTTGAGATCAAATACGAACTTGAGTCCCTTGTCCTCAAGATCAAAGAAGCTCTTTACAACGTCTGTGTCGGGAGACATGGTCTCATTGTCACAGCTTGCCGCGGGGTTGTTTCCCCCTGCTCCGTTTACAAGGAAATTGACCTTTCCGAGCTTTGCGTGTACCGTCTCTCTTGCGGCTACGATACTTGCCTTGTCAAGGCAGTTTGTGGGAACTGCAAGTGCGTTCTCGCCGAGCTCGGAGGCGAGAGCCTCTGTTGCCGCCGCGTTGATATCAAGAAGGGCTACCTTTGCTCCGCACTCGATAAGCGAACGGACAAATCCGCTCATAAGCACGCCCGCAGCGCCCGTTACCACAGCAACCTTATTGCTGAGATCCACTTTATAAGGAAGTTTCATTATTTTTCTCCATTCAAAATTATTTTATATATCTTATTCTGTAATAGATATCGCTTTTCCATTCAGTACCCTTCTTCGGAGCGAGTCCTTTTGCGATATCAAAATACACCTTGTTGTCAAGGGCATTTCCGTAGCGTATCCAAAGCTGTGAGCATAGCGCGCTCTCAGCTATGCTTCCGTCACGGATAATATATCCCGCCTCGGCTGAAAAACCGCTTTCGCGTCCGTAGACACGAACCGAGGTAGCCTTTACGCCATCGCATTTAGTTACACCCTCGCCTTTTCCGACAGGACCGAATTCCGAGGTGTCACAGCTTGCCGCGAGGCTGCCGTCGGACGAATAGAGCTCAACAGTGTCGCTGAGCACCGTTTCCCTGTCCTCCGACATTATGCGCTGTGCCGTAAGCATAGGAGTGAAGGCGTGCTGTATCTCCCTGCCGTCGCCAATCCAAAGAATATCCTGCGAAAGGGTGAGCTTATCGCCGTCTATCCCATAGGTCTGGGTGTGTATCATCAGCTTTTCCGAGGGTGTGTTGCATCTGCAAAGCGTAGACCTCTCAAAGAAATAGAAACTCTCAACCTCGCAGAAAAGCTCGGTGTCAAGGGGAATTTCCTTGCCGTTGACTCTCAGCGCCACCTCGCTCATCAGCTCGTCGCCGTGAACGCCGCCAACAAAATCACCCGCGCCAACCTCCCGAAGGGCGAAGGCTATCTCGCCGCCCGAAAGCGCTCTGAAGAGGGGAGAAAAGCTCTCCCCCTCCTTCTTCACGACGTACGCCTTGTGAATTCTGTAAAGCTCTCGGTTTGCGGAATCGTTCGGACCTATCCCGAAATGCAGCTCGGTTTTTATCGGGTCGATAAAATACCTGAAGCGGTATTCGGTATAGATATCCTCGCCTCCTGCAGAAAGATAAAGGTTGAAATCCGAATATCTCTTTCCGTCGCTTAGCGGAAATACCGAAATATACGCTTTTCCCATTTTATTTTCTTGCCATCTCCTTCTCTATTGCCTCAAAGAGACCGTAGAGATAGGTTGCTCCCAGCGCTCTGTCATAAAGACCGTAGCCAGGCTTTCCGTCCTCGCCCCAGATATTTCTTCCGTGGTCGGGACGAACGTATCCGTCAAAGCCTGCCTCAACGAGGGCGCGTACGATACCGTACATATCAAGACTACCCGTGGAGGTAAGGTGTCCGCTCTCGCAGAAGTCGTGGCTGCCCGAAAGCGTGATCTGACGGAGGTGGACGAAATACGAGCGGTCCGCAAGCTCGGAAGCCATCTTGACCATATCGTTATTTCTTCCCGCGCCGAGAGATCCCGTGCAAAGAGTGATACCGTTATGCTTGTTGGGAACTGCCGAGAAGAGCTTTCTGTAGCTATCCATTCCCGTGATTATTCTGGGAAGACCGAACATATCCCACGGCGGGTCGTCGGGGTGGATCGCCATATTGATACCCGTCTCGTCGCAGGCGGGCATAATGCCCTTGAGGAAGTAAACGAGATTGTCAAAGAGCTGATCGTGGGTCATTCCCGAATAGGAATCGAGAAGCGAACCGAGCTCGGCGGGGGTGTAGCTCTCGTCCCAGCCGGGAAGATGAAGATCGTGGGGATCCATAGCCGTCAGCTGGCTGTGGTCATAGGAAAGAGAGTTCGATCCGTCGGGAGCGAGTGTTTTGAGGTTTGTGCGAAGCCAGTCGAAAACAGGCATAAAATTATAGCATATGCAGCGAACTCCCGCCTTGCCGAGATTTCTGATATTCTGAGCGTAATTCTCAATATATCTGTCTCTTGTGGGGCGTCCGAGCTTGATGTCCTCGTGAACGGGAACGCTCTCGATGACCTCCATCTGAAGTCCCTCTGCCTCGCAAAGCTCCTTGAGCTTCATAATGCGCTCAAGAGGCCATACCTCGCCGACGGGAATATCATACACGGCGGTAACGACGCCGCTCATTCCGGGTATCTGGCGGATATATGACAGCGGAATACTGTCACCCTCGCCGTACCAGCGAAAAGTCATTTTCATATTTTTTCTCCTTTCTTGGCTCAGAGTGCCAAAAAGCCTTTTATATTGTTATAGCAAACGTCCCGCATAAGCTGCTTTGCGGCGAGAAGATCGTACTCTCCCTTTTCGACGTACTCACCGACGAGGTCGGCGAGTATTCTGCGGAAGAAATCAAATCTCGCGTAGCTTGCGAAGGAACGGCTGTCGGTAAGCATACCGAGATTAGTTCCGAGCGCCGCGTATTCAGCCACCACCTCAAGCTGACGGCGAATACCGAGCAGTGTGTCGTTAAACCACCAAGCCGCGCCGACTCTCACCTCTCTGAACGCACCCGAAAGTGTTGCGAGTGCGGGAGCGCAGGCGGGGTTAAGGGTATAAAGAACCGTCTTCGGAAGGGCGTCACGGGCAGTGAGAGTGTCGAGGAAATAAACCAGCGCGTCGGTATCGACCTCGCCTCTCATAATGTCAAAGCCCGAGTCTCTTCCGCAAAGAGCGAAGGTCTTTGTGTTCACGCAGCGGAATGTCGCGAAATGAAGCTGCATGACCATTCCCTCCCTTGCGTATATCTCAGCAAGGAAATAGAGCAGGTGTGAGGAAAGCTCGTGCTTTTCCTCAGAGCTGAGGCTGTCGCGCTTAGCGTAAAGCTCATTTGCTCTCTCCTCTCCGCAATCGGGAAGCGGAAGGAAATCCATTCCGTGGTCGGAAATTCGGCAGTTTTTAGATCTGAAGAAGGCGATCCTCTCTGAAAGTGCCTTCTTGAGCTCACAAAGACTGTCGAGGGGTGCGCCGTGCTGCTCGGCGAGAAGCGCCATAGCGGCAGTGTCAAATCCAAGTATCTTGTCGGGTCGGAAGGTGGGGCAGACCGAGGTCTCGCCATACTTTCCGTGATTGTGAAGAGTCGCCGTAGCGTCGTCGGTGGTGGCGATATACTCGACTCTGAACTGCTTCAGGATATCGGCTACCGTCTTTCCCGCGAGCTTTTCGTTTGCCTTGGCGTAGATCTCCTCAGCGGTGTCAGCCGAAAGAGGGGTGCTTATGCCGAAGATCATCTTCAGCTCCATCTGTGTCCAATAGTAAAGGGGGTTGCCGCAAAGTCTCGGGAATATCTCCGCGTATTTGAGGAATTTCTCCTTGAAGCTTGCGTCTCCCGTAATATATTTCTCGTCTACGCCGCAAAGTCTCATTGCTCTCCACTTATAGTGGTCGGCAGCGAGCCAGAGCTCTCCGATATCGGAAAAGCTGTGATTTTTCGCGATCTCACCGTCATCGAGATGGCAGTGATAGTCGATGATGGGCAGATCCTTCACCGACGCGTAAAGCTCCTTTGCCGTCTCGCTCGAGAGCAAGACGTCATCTCCGAAAAATTTTTTCATTTTCGTTCACCTTTCATAGTTAACTATATCTCTATTCTCTCTCCGTTTGAGCGGTACATCGCCAGAATGAGACGGACAACCTTAGAGCCCTCCTCAAAGTCAAGCTCAAATCTTCTTCCCTCGCTTATCGCCGAGTAGAAATCGTTTATAAGCTTTCCGTGACCCGTACCCCAAACGTCCTTGCCTACGCAGTTCTCCTGCTCCTTACCCATAAGTATCTGACTGTCGACGGTCAGAAGCTTATTTGTGGCGGTAACGGTTTGTCCGCTCGTGAGCTTAAACTCAAGCCTCGGCTTGAGATCACAGCCGCCTCCGTTGGTAGCGAAAAAGGTCATTGCCCTTCCGTCCTCAAGCTCGAAACGGGCTATGGCGGTATCCTCCACCTCGATAACTCCCTTAAGGCTATCGCAGAAGGTGTGCGCCGTCACGTATTTAGGCATTCCGCAGACCCACTGAAGAATATCCAGCGTGTGCAGAGCCTGATTTATCATAACACCGCCGCCTTCCTTATCCCACGTTCCGCGCCACTCGGCACTGTTGTAGTAAGCCGCGTCTCTCTTCCAGAGAACAAAGCCTCCGCCGCCCAAAAATCCGTCCTTAAGCAGCTCACGGAGCTTCAGCATATTCTCCTCGTACCTGTTCTGGTGGCAGACACCGAGGTAGGCGGAGGTCTTCTCCTTTGCCTTTCTTATCTTCTCCATCTGCTCAAGATTTATAAAGAGGGGCTTCTCGCAAAGGACGTTAATATCCCTTGCGAGTGCCTCGCAGATCATCTCGGCGTGGAGATAGTGAGGTGTGCAGATATGTACCGAATCGGGCTTTTCCCTCTCGAGCATCTCGATATAATCGCGGTACTCGGGGATATCACCAAGCTCATATTTCTCCTTTACCCTTGCCGTCTGCTCGGGGAGGATATCGCATATAGCGCAGAGCGTGTGTTCGCTCGAAAGTATCGACTTTATATGATTTCCGCAGATAGCTCCGCAGCCAACGATGGCAATTCTGAATTTCTTCATATTACTTCGCCTTTGATCCGTACGTTCCATCTGTGTCGAGAACTGTGTCGACCGCATCCTTCTGTCTGCCTGTTGCGACTCTCTTATTGAGCTCCTCAAGATAGAGATCGTCATCTATCGGGATCTCTACGTCGCGTCCGAGGAATGTCGAAAGAAGCATAGCGTCCATAAGCTGTACGCCTCTGATGCCCTCCTTACCGTCTACAAAGAGGGGCTCAAGTCCGAGCACCGCGTTAGCGAAGTTATTGAGGATACCGAGATGCTGAGGATTCTTTCCGTCGGTCTCGACCTCGATGACCTCTTTCTCGGGCTCGCCGAAGCCACCCTTCCAGGTTGCGTTGAACTCGCGCTCGGGGATCGCGAGCTTTGTAAATGTCAGCTTATCGTGTTCGCAGACCAGCTTACCCTTGTTACCGAGGATCTCAAGTCTGTTAGTACCGGGAGCATCACCCGTAGATGTTACGAATATACCCGTTGCGCCGTTTTCATATTCGAAATATGCGCTTACGTCGTCCTCTACCTCAATATCGTGCCACTTTCCGAAATGGCAGAAGGAATGTACCTTCTTGGGGAGCATTCCGAGTATCCACTGAAGCAGGTCAAGCTGGTGAGGACACTGATTGAGAAGAACGCCTCCGCCCTCTCCTCTCCAGGTTGCTCTCCAATCGCCCGAATCGTAGTAGCTCTGGGAACGGTACCAGTTTGTGATTATCCAGTTTACTCTCTTGATCTCTCCGAGCTCACCGTCGGCGATCATATCGTGCATCTTGCGGTATACGCAGTTAGTCCTCTGGTTGAACATCATCGTGAAGAGCTTATCCGACTTCTCTGCGACCTCGTTCATTTCCTTGACCTGCTTTGTGTAAACGCCCGCGGGCTTCTCGCAGATAACGTTGAGCCCCGCGTTGAGCGCGTCTATACAAATGGAGGGATGGTAATAGTGAGGAACAGCTACGATAACGGCGTCAACAAGTCCGCTCGCGAACATATCCTTGTAGTTCTCAAAGGTAGCTATCTCAGCACCCTCTGCCTTGTCAAGCACTGCCTGCATCTTTGCGGGCTTTATGTCACAGATAGCGGTGAGAACACCGTTCTCGACCTGTCCTGTGTAGAATTTCTTTGCGTGGGAAGAACCCATATTTCCCACTCCGACGATACCGAATCTTACCTTGTCCATAATTTGTTTTCATCCTCCTTAAATCCAAGCTCTGTTAATATATTTTTCAGATGTGTTACTGCCGCGTCAAAGGCAACGTCTGAATTTTCAAATGTCATAACGGTCTTAAGCGTATCGCGGGCGTCGATATTCTTGAACGCCTGGAAGGTGTGAAGATGGGGCTCGACCGTCAGGAACATAACTCCGTCACACGCCTCGTCAACTCTCTTGATTACCTCTCTGTACTGACCGTCGCCAAGTCCCGCGGGGGTCATAGCCTTGACCTCATAGCTTGCGTCCTTGACGTGCATATACTCGATAGAGGGGAGAGTTGCCTCGATTCCCTCAATGGGGTCCTGATCGTTCATAACGTAGTTCGCAGCGTCGAAAACTCCGCGAAGTCCGGGAAGACTTGTAAGCAGATCCTTGACCTCCGGGGGATTCTGACCGTAGATCTTCGACTCGTTCTCGTGGCAGAGGGTGATTCCCTCCTTCTCCGCCTCGTCGAGCAATATCCTCATACGGCGAAGGACCTCCTCGCGGCACTCCTCGAGTCTGTCCTGAGGAACGAAGAAGCTGAATATTCTCATTTTCTTTGTTCCGAGAATGTGGCAGGCGCTGATCGCTCTGCGGAACTTTTCAAGGTGCTCCTCAAAGGGATCGTCGATGTTTGCTTTTCCGATAGGTGAGCCGAGAGAGGATACCGTAATTCCCGCATCTCTGAGAGTCTTAGCTATCTCCTCGATCTCCTCGTCGGTCTTCTTGGTGATATTTCCGTTAGCGTTTCGGGGCTCGATAAAACGAAGTCCGTTTCTCTTCAGCGCCTCGATCTGAAGCAGAATGTCCTCGGAAGCCTCGTCGGCAAATGCCGAAATGTAAAATTTAGCCATTTTATGTTCTCCTTTTTTGATTTCTTATTTTATGATAGGACGAAGGTGCTTGAAGGATCTCTCCATCTGCTCGTAGCAGTCTCCAAGCTCCGACGCGTTATCCTGCTCAACGAATACGCTCTTGACTCCGACCTCACGGCAGACCTCGAAGATCTTCTCGAAATCGAGAACTCCGTCTCCGCAGGCGCAGATCGATCTCTCCTCGTTTTTCGCCATATCCTTGAAGTGAATATTGGGAAGTCTATCTCCGCCGATGCGTCTGATATAGTCACAAGCGTCTCTTCCGCCAAACTCGACCCAATATGTATCCATTATGAAATACCAATTCTTCTGTCTCTCAAGCATAATGTCATACGCGATCTCGCCGTCGGTATCCTCAAGGGGAGCGAACTCGAAGGCGTGGTTGTGGTATGCGAACTTGAGTCCCGCAGCCTCGATCTTCTCAACGGCGGGAGCAATAACTGCAAAAAACTCCTCAAGCCCTGCCTTTGTCTTACGATAGTCCTTCGGCATAGCGCCGAGTCCGATAACAGGACAGCCAAACACCTTGTGCGCCTCAATGACCTTCTCGGTCTCGTTCACGATCTTATCAAACGAAACGTGCGTAAGCGCAATATCAAATCCATATCTGCGAGCAAGTTCCGCAATAAATTCGGGCTCAAAATCAGCCGCGCCCGAAAGCTGGACCGTTTCATAGCCTATCTCCTTCAGTCTTGCGAAGGTCTCCTCGGCATCTTCCTTTGTTTGCATCTTTTTCCTTACGGAATAAAGCTGTGCTCCAAGTCTCATTTTAATTTCTCCTTAACATTCAAAATTATTCGGACAAATTTTTGTCTTATCTTTATTATAAATTTTTTTCTTAAAAAAATCTATTGTCAATATTGCAAACCATATTGCAAATATTGCTCATTTGTGTTAAAATATCAGTAATAAGAGTCATCATTTTAAAGGAGGATAAATATGGATTTTAAAATTCAGGGAAACTATTCCAAGATGATATACCGACATACCCGCACGGAAATTCCCGATCAGAGCGAGTTTGACCGTCATTTTCACCCCTATTACGAGCTGCTCTACGTTAAAAGCGGGAGCGGAAAATACGTAGTCGAGAGCGCCGAATATCCTCTTCTGCCAAACACACTTCTCATAATAAGACCCTATGAGTTCCATTACGTCTGTCCCTCAAAGGACTCCGCCTACGACAGATACGTGGTTCATTTCAACAAAGCGGTACTTTTCGGAAGCGCCCTGACCTCTCTGTCATTTATTCAAACCGACAACCGCCACGGCAAGGGCGCGTACTTTGCTCTCGAGGGAGAAAATCCCGCTCTGACAGCGGCTCTTTCGAATATGGACTCTGCCTGCAACATCTTCGAGGGCAGACGCCGAAGCGGAGAAAAGGAGGAGACTATGCAGACCGCCCTTCTCTCACAGATACTTCTGCTTCTTTCCCTTGAGGAGCACGAAAGCCGAAGTGCGGGGGACGGAGATATGCTCGGAAGGATCATCGAGTATCTCAACCTGAACATCAGCCGTGACATAACACTTGATGAGATCTCACAGAAGTTTTTTATAAGCAAATATTATCTCTGCCGAGCCTTCAAGGAGCACACCGGGGTCTCGCTCGTGACCTATCTGAATACCAAGCGGATAGCGATGGCGGAGCAGCTTATAAAGCAGGGTGAGCCCTCCACCTCGGTAGCTTATCAGGTAGGATTTAAGACCTATTCGTCGTTCTACCGTTCCTATTGCAAATATCTCGGGCACTCCCCCACAAAGAGCAGAGGCGAATAGCGTAAAATTTTATCCCAAAAGATCAGAAACGAGGCTGTCGAAAAAACTATATAACAAATAATGTTATATAAAAAGCCTTCTCCTGTGGGAGAAGGTGGCAGCCGTAGGCTGACGGATGAGGAGTTAGTGTGGCGTTTTCTTACACCTCATCCACCGCTATCGCGGTCCCCCTTCCCCCACTGGGGAAGGCTTAATTTTCTGTTTATTAATCTATGTTCTTCAGATATTCAATGCACCTTGTAACCTCGCCAATACCCGTGGGATCGAGTCCCTCGCTCTCCACGATCATATAAAAGCCAAGCCGCTCAGCCATTTCGATCACCTTAGCTACGGGTGCGTGACCTTCGCCGAGCGCCTTTCCGATACCGCCAAAAAAGCCGTCCTTCAGGTGAATGGTCTTTATTCTGTCCCTCAGCCTCTCGCAAAGCACTATCGGATCAACACCCGCGTTGAACGCCCAATAGGTGTCTATCTGAAAGTCAAGCTCGGTCCTGCGTTCGAGCTCTGTGTGTATGGTAGTTCCCCAATACATCGTCTCAAACTCGGCACTGTGATTGTGGTATGCAAGAGATATGCCGTTCGCCGCAAGCTTCTCACGGGCGGGATTTACAACCTTCACAAACTCGTCTATACGCTCGAGCTTGTTGAGCTTCGCCCCCGGGATCGTGAAAATCTTGTTTCCTATTGCCTTATGAAAGGCTATAGTCTCGTCGATCCTGCTCGATTCAAGCTCGTGCCAATCGCTGTGAGTTCCGCAGATCCCCACACCCGCGTCCTCCATATAACGGCAGATCTCGTCGGGAGTCTTTCCGAAAAATCCCGCGAACTCGACGTACTTATAGCCCGCCCTGCCAACCGCCTTGAGCGCACCCGCAAGGTCGGTCTCGGTCATATCACGGACACTGTACATCTGTATTCCGTATTCTTTTTTCATAGTATATCCTTATTTCTTTCCAAAAAGCGAAAAGCCCTTTTTCTCGTAAGCCTCGCAGCTATAGGAGATCAGCTTATAGCCTGTTTTTTCGACGACAGCGCGGAACTCCTCCTCGCCGATCGCCTTTTCGCAAAGAACGACGGTCTCCTTCTTTTCGTGGGAGGAGGTCACCTTCTTTACCTTGAAAGCCTCCTTAACGGCTTCGTTCATATGCGCCTCGCACATACCGCACGCCATTCCCTCGATATTCGCAACAATTTTTACCATAATACACCTCACAAAACAAGGTTAGCCATACCTAACCGATATTATAAGATTATTGTATCACAAAGCCAAAGGATAGTCAAGAGAGGCGGGTAGAAAAAAAGAGCAAAAAAAATGACGAAAATTTTTAAAAAAGGTATTGCAAAATAAAAAGTAATGTGGTATAATAGAAAAGCTGTAAATATAGGGGTATAGTTCAGTCGGTAGAACACCAGTCTCCAAAACTGGGTGTCGTGGGTTCAAGTCCTTCTGCCCCTGCCAAGAAAAAAGCAGATTGCGAAAGCAATCTGCTTTTTTCAACTAAATCCGCCGATGGCGGGATAAATCCACCTTCGGTGGATGAACTCGCTTCGCGATGAAATCCGACTTCGTCGGGATAGGAGAGGCGGATTTAATTTCATCTGAGGCGGTTCGCCGAAGATTTCATCCGAACGAAGTGAGGATTTCA
>SVSX01000059.1 GCA_015064085.1 Oscillospiraceae bacterium
GGATAGTCAGATTTGAGCAAGAAGCGTCGTTCTTCGGGGCGTGAGGCGTACAAGCGTACGTCGAGCCCCGAAAACGGCGGTAGAAAAAGTCCATAAAGATGGAGAATTTCGAAGAAATTCAACCTATCAGTGTCTCATTTGCGTTTTTTCTGTCGCAAACGGGATCTTTTTATTTATTTTCGGACTTTTTCGGTCTTGCCAAATGTGACAGCCTCTTGTATAGTATTAGTCCAACCAGAATCTGAGCACTCTTGTGCCGCGCTCATTTGTTTCTACCGCACTGTGCAGCCTGCCCTCCTTGTGGAAGCTCCAGAGTCCCTCGTAAAGGATCGTTGCGTAGGGCTTGAGAAGTCCTGTGGGCGAGGCAAACTTGCACTCGACCGAGGGCTCGGACCAAACGCCTCGCCAATCGGTATAGCAGGGCATCTCGGGAACGCCGATGTGCTTCTCCTTGAGAAGCTTTTCCATCTCACCGTGAATATAAGCGGCGATCCTGTAATCTATCTGCTCAACGCGTACTCCCTCGATCTTCTCATTCGAGAAGGTTATTCCATCGGGGGTGACCTGAGCCACGCTTGTGGGAGGAATGGCGATCACGGGTCTTTTCTGAACCTCATCGGGGAAGGCAATGGCGCTTGTGGCAAGATAGGTCTCGCCGTCGCCAAATCCGCAGTTCATCGGTCTTGTGATAGTTCCGAGAGTTATGGTGTCGGGAAGTCTTGCGTGTACCGAAAGGACGATGATATCAGCTGTCAGCCTTGTGAGGGCATCGACGGTCGCCTTCATCATTTCCTTCTTCATATTCTCGGGAGCGGTATTCTCAACGTATTCTCCGATCATCAAAGCGTAGGGCTCTGTGTCGTGGTAGGAGAGACCGTTCGGAAGAACAGTTTCGGGATTTGTTCGGCTGCTCTTATATGCGCTGTCGATATGGACACCTTTTTCATAAAAGCCGTTCATTATTTCA
Source organism: Oscillospiraceae bacterium (assembly GCA_015064085.1). Classification (GTDB taxonomy): domain Bacteria; phylum Bacillota; class Clostridia; order Oscillospirales; family CAG-272; genus HGM12713. Next base: position 968 of record SVSX01000059.1, read on the forward strand.
TTGGAAGCTGCAAAAAATTCCGGACTTTTTACTTCTCTGAGCGTTCCGTTGAGCACAAGTCCGAGCTCTCCGTCGGCACTCTTGAAGGGGTGGGCGTGGGAAACGAGATTTCCGCCCGTGCGGCTGTGGATTATTCCCACAGTACCCGGAAGATCTGCGGCGTCGGTCTCGCGGAGAAGGGTCTCAAGGTCGCCCGTGACCTTTGCGGTATAGAGCTTACCCTCGTGAATGGTGGCAATTCCCGTGCTGAGACCGCCGTCCATAAACTCCTCTTTTTTCATCATTTCAATCAATATAGGCGCAGCGCGTCGTTTGCCCGCGTATCCTGCAATAGTACACATAATAAAAACCTCCTTTTTGTTTTCGCGCTTATTATAGCATACAAATCTTTGCTTTTCAACCAAAATAAAAAATTAAAAGTTTTTTAGGATATATAGACAAAATATATCTGCCTTTTTTGTACAAAAAACGGAAAAAACAAAAAATTATAAAAAGACATTGACAATCACTTGACCGCGTGATACAATTATGATACAACAAAGAAAGGAGATAAGATGTGAAAAGCTTTTATTTCAGAAAAGCCATTCAGTGGCTTGGTATTTTAGTTCTGGCACACGTCGTTGCGATGATCCTGTTCGGGCTTTTTCTCTCGAGCTACGTAACGAATCTTGTTATCGAGGAGATATATTCCGAGGCATACGTCACGGTTTTCGGGTTCTGTCTTGTTTTCGATATTCTTTTTTGTATAGCCTATTTCAAGATCGAGACCTCCTTTATCTCCTACAGAAAGGAGCTTAAGGAATCGATAAGGTCGGGGAATTTCACGTTGATCGGCAATTTTAAGGAGAAAAAGTTAAAGGAATATATTATAAGGATCTCGGTGTTTGCCCTTTTCCAGATTCCGTTTTTGCTTTTCTTTTCCTTCTTCGGGCTTTCCTTTACGGCGACAACGGGCTTCGAGAGATTTTATATTATGGACGCGGGGGCATATGCGCTCACCCGTATTCCGATACTTGGATTTACACTCAACACGTTGATCTTCTCTGCGATATACCTCGGGGCGCAGCTTCTCTTTTCCTTCCTCACGGAAAGAAGTCTTAAAAAAGAAATGATATAAAGAATATTGATCTAAAGGGGCTGTCTCAAATGTAAATTTGAGACAGCCCCCTTTTAGGGGATAGTCAGATTTGAGCAAGAAGCGTCGTTCTTCGGGGCGTGAGGCGTACAAGCGTACGTCGAGCCCCGAAAACGGCGGTAGAAAAAGTCCATAAAATTTGAAGAATTTCGAAGAAATTCAACCTATTAGTGTCTCATTTGCGTTTTTTCGTGCGTAAACGGGATTTTTTATTTATTCTTGGACTTTTTCGGTCTTGCCAAATGTGACAGCCCCAGTTGATATTATTAGAAAACGGTGAGCTCTGCAATATGAAGGGTAAGGTCGTCAAAGGACGGACGCCATTCAGTACCTGTGTTGGTAAGCACCTTGAATTTGATATAGCGCGCCTTTACGGGTGAGAAGCGGATAATATCCTCACCGCTGAAGCAGCGGATCTGTCCATCGAAGCATTTTTCGAAATTTTCTCCGTCGCGGCTTGTCCATATCTCATATTTGCTGACAAAGCGTGAGAGCGCGGTGACAAGCTTGAAATTCTTCTCCCTTCCGATCTTCGCAACTATCTTCGCGGACACGGGGGCGCAGTTTTCCGCTTCCTTAAAAGCCTTGCGGTTGATGAAAGGGGCGTAGTGGCCGAGAGCGGAGACGGTCTTTTCCTCCTTCATATCGATGAGGTATGTTGCAGCTCCAAGCTCTGACTCCCAGATCTTAAGGGGATCGTTGTTCACAAGGACAGACGCATCCTTGCCGCTCTCGAGCTCGGTGACGGTAAAGCCGCTCTTGTCGAGAGGAGTGAGCTCGGGTGCAGGAGGATCTGCCTCTCTCGAGGTCCAGACGGGAGGCGACCAGGTGCGGCGGCCCTCGGAGTCGGTGAAGCGAATATAGAAATACCTTGCAGTGTCGGACTTTATCTCAAAATCAAAGTCGGAGAGATCAACGTCCTTGAATTCCGCCACGGTCCTTCCGTAGTCGGATATGACTCGGAACGCGGTGGGGGCGGTCGTCGGATCGTCGCTGAAGGAGGAGAGCTCAATGTGGAATTTATAGGTGTCGGTCAGTGGAAGCGTGCTTGCCGCCTCATAGCCGTTTACGGTATAGAAGACCTTTACGTTGCCGCTTTCGGTTGCGTAAAATCTTCTTGCGAGGAGCGCGTCAAGGAATGCTTCCTTGCTCTTTTCGTAAGCCATTATGACCGTTTTGCCGCTAAAAAAGTCGTATCCCCACACAGGACCGTGACCGTCGCTTGCGCAGGTGGTAGAAACACGGAAGCCGTTGTCGAGAGCGATGGAATATACGTATTCATTTATCGCGTTTGAGCCTCTTATTCCGCCGTCTCCCGTTTCGATACCCTTTAAAAGGTTTTTAAACTCGGGCGAATTGTTTTTGTGCAAGGAGAAATTCCAACAGCCCTTTGCCGAAAGACCTACGATCTGTGGATGCGCGAGCACGCAGACGGCATAGGGTGAGCGTTTCATCGCGTCAAAGAACTGTTGCCAGCTGAAAGCGTTGACATAGCTTCCCGAGTTGACAGTGACGATCTCACCCGCGTTTTTATAGGTTATTCCGAATCTGTCATTTTCGATGACTGTGATCTCCGACTCTGTACCTGGCAGGAACTCAACGGGGCAGGGCTTTATCTCCTCAGCGCCCGAAAATCCCGCGAAGAAATCTCGGTCATTTGTGGTGACCGCGTGATCCGAGACAACGGCGAAGTCGAGCTTGCCGTCTTTTTTCTGAAAATTGAGATAATCTATAACAAAGCCTTCTTTTCTTTCCGCGAACTCACTGTGACCGTGGATATTTGAGGTATGATCGTGGAAGTCGCCTCTGAAATAATTGAGACTCTCTCCCTTTTTTGCCTGTCTCATAGGGCGGACCGACACCGAGCAGGTATAGGTATGACCGTTATAGGTGGCGCTTACAGAGGTCTCACCCACACCGACGAGGGTAAGAAGTGCGCAGTGGGCGACACTCTCGGGGTCGTCCGAGGAGAAGGTGTGAAGTATTACGAGATCCTCGTTTTCACTTCTCCACTGAATATTTTCCTTTGAAAGATCCTGCTCCGAGACGAGGTACAGCGGAAGAACATCTCCGCAAAATGAGTTGATCCTTTCGTGAGAAAGCTTGATATTCATAAAAACCTCCTTAGAATGACATCGATATTATTGTATAATTATTATATACTCTTAAAAGATACGCGTCAAGAGGTTTTACAACGAAAAAATTTCGAAAAGGTCGGCAACTTGTTGACAAGGGCTGGGAAATATGATACAATCAATAAAACTAAAAGGAGGTCCGATATGGCAAAACCAAGTTGGCAAAGACCTAAAACAACAAGAAGATATCTTCACCCTCCTTGCGCCGAGCGTATGTTTACTCTTTGGGCAGAAGGCAAGATCGTTTTTGGCGAGAATCATATAGGAAAAAGCTTCAGGGATTACCCGCTTCTCGACTCGAGCGCCATATGGATGGTATATGGAAAAAAGCCGCAAAAGCGCTATATAAAACCGTTTAATTTCACTGAGACAGACAATATCCTACCTGAGGACGGAACTCCTATACACGGTCTTGGGATGGAGTTCGGAGGATTTGAGGTAAAACTTGAGTCTTTTTGCGACATAGGCAGAAGACCTACCTGCTTTATTGAGGTCAGGGTGAAGAACACAGCCCCTTATACCGCAAAGAGCTGTATAGGCTTTGTTGTGAGGTCGGCTAAAGAAAAGGCGTTGGTTCACGGCGCGCCCGACGAATACGTATCCTACGATCCTGAGATATCCGAGTTTATGAGCCTTCCCTCAACCTTCAGCTTCGAGGAAGGAGTGCTTCGAGACGGAGAGGTGTTTATTACAGCAGATGCAGACGCCGCTCTTTCGTTTGACGACGAAATGGGTGTCCTTTGGATGCCTCTCGAGCTCGAGGGGGGCGTAGAGACCCGAATTGTTTTGAGCTTTGGTAAGGGAGAAAAGAATTCCTTTGATTATACCGAAAAACGTACAGTTGTCAAAGAATATTGGGAAAATGAGCTTTTAAAGATAAATAAGCTTCCCTCGGCGATAAGTGATAAGGATCTTCGGACGGTGAAAAATCTCGCGGTGCAGATATTGCAGAATTTCTGTCATTACGTGGGAAAAGAGAGCCTTGTACTCCGACAGGGCGGACTTCAGCGCTTGATCTGGCCCTTTGAGGCAAAGCCCGCCCTTGAGGCGATAGAGAGGATCGGCGATTTTTCCGATTATGTTGATAGGGCGATAAGCTTCTATTTTGACGAGATGCAGCTTCCCGACGGAGAGATCGATAATCTTGGTGAGGGCTGGGCATCGGTGACAGCAAGCGCACTCTACTGTTTGGCAAAGCATTGTGAGCTCAAGAGGGATCGTGACTATTGGGAAAAATACCGTGAAAAGGCGATGCTTTCCTTCGATTGGATAAAAAAACAGAGACGGCTTTCAAAGGATGGGGACGGAGAGGTGTCGGGTCTTTTCCCGCCGAAGAGGGGATGTGATTGGCCCGATGTCTTCCAACACTGGAAGAATACCGATATCTGGGCGCTTTTCGCGATCTCCGCGCTTGGGGAAACGGCAGAGCTTTTCGGTGACGCGCGAGCTTATGAGATCAAGGATGAATTCAGAAACTACAAAAAGAGGATGCAGGAGATATTCAAGCCCTTTGCAGACGCCGCAAAGGAGAGCGACGAGTTGAGGATACCTCTCACCCCCACGGGAAACGACAAGCCTTTCCTTGATGCTTTCCATCCTTATATACTGCAAGGCGCATTTGCCTACGCTGTGCTTGACGACAGAGAGCTTATAGAAAAGGCGAGAAGATATTACGTTCGCCGCGGTATTATTGAAAACGGACTACATTCGAGAATGCCCTATGAGGACGGAAATATGAATATATGGTATACCTCCTCGGGAGATACCTATTGGATACTCACATATCTGAGGCTTGGTGAGAGGAAGCTTGCGCGGGAGACTATAGATGCCCTGTATAAGTATTCTATGACCGATGAGTATTATATGATCGAAAGATATTGCGTGAACGATCCTTACTACGTGCCGTGGAGTCCGAACGTCAGCGCGTCGGGAAGATATATTCTGACTTTACTTGAATTTTACGGAGAAGAAAATGACCGAACAGAGAACAAAACAATTTAAAAAAGTGGGAAGAGAGGTACTCTTCCTTTCAACGGGAGAGAACAATCCGAGAAACGGAGAGGGCGCTTTCCTGAGACGGAAAGACGGATCGGTGCTTCATATATATACGGCGTATTTCGGAGACGACGGTGACGATCATGCCACGGCAGATCTTTGCGGAAGGATATCCTCGGACGAGGGTGAGAGCTGGTCGGATGAATTTGTGGCAGTCAAGATGGGAAAGGACGCCAAAAATGTCATGAGCGTATCGCTTCTCAGAATGGAGAATGGCGACATTGGGCTTTTTTATATTGAAAAGCTGGCTTACGGTGACAATAAGGTGATCGATCGCTATTGTCTTGTCCGATCCGAGGACGAGGGAATAAGCTTTGGAGATCCGACCTACTGTATTGACGAGGGTGATTACTACGTTATAAACAATGACCGTGTGGTAAGGCTCAGAAGCGGAAAGATAGTCATTCCCGCGGCAAGACACCCTGTTCACGAAAGAGAGGGGGAGGGTATCGGAAGGGCTAACTTCTTTGTATCTGACGACGACGGAAGAAGCTTCAGAAAGACCTCCTGTGAGCTTGTGACTCCTTTCCCCGAGGTCTCGAAGGGTCTGCAAGAGCCGGGCATATATCAGCTTCCGAGCGGAAGGATATGGGCATATTTCAGAACCAATTTTGGCTGTCAGTTTGAGAGCTTTTCGGATGATGAATGCGAGAGCTTTACTCCCGTGCGTCCAAATTTGAAATTTCCCTCGCCTCGCTCTCCGATGTTGGTCAAGGACGTAGGAAAATACACTGTGGCGATCTACAATCCCGTGCCGCCTCACGGACTTAATCCGCATCCGTTCGGAATGGACAGAACGCCGTTTATGCTGGCTGTCAGCGAGGACGGCGGGCTCAATTTCATAAGGCATTATCTTATTGAGGACGATCCCGACAACAGCTATTGCTATCCCGCTGTGATCGAGGGTGAGGATTATTTCCTGGTGTCCTATTACCATTCGGCGGGAACGGATAATTTTTTGAACTGCGAGAAGGTAGTCAAGATAGGATTTGATGAAATAGCGGAATAACCCAAAAAAAGACTTGTCGGTATCGACAAGTCAGCTTGCTGACAAACCCTTTGTATTTTTTAATTAGTCAAGTTGCTCAAACAGATTAGAGCAAAAAGCCTTCCCCAGTGGGGGAAGGTGGCACGCGAAGCGTGACGGATGAGGTGTTTTACGTTTAAGCTTACTCCTCATCCACCGCTAACGCGGTCCCCCTTCTCCCACAGGAGAAGGCTTTTTTTTGCCAACATGCTTGTTTTAGCTATACTTTGTCATTGGTTTGAGACAGCCCCTTTTTTGCTATCAAGCGTCAAGCCAGAAACGGACGATCTTTCCGCCGTTCTTTTCGTTTGTCTCCACCCTGCTGCGGAGTCTGCCCTCCTTGTGGAAGCTCCAGAGACATTCGTAGAGGATAGTGGCGTAGGATTTGAAAAATCCGTTGGGATAGGTGAACTCGCAGTCGATCATCGGTTCGCTCCAAGCCGCCTTCCATTCGGCGCGGCAGGGCATCTCACTGATACCAACGGGATCTTTTTCTCTGCCCGTGAGAAGCTTTTCCATCTCGGTGCGTACGTACGTCGCCACGCGGTAGTCGATCTGCTCGATCCTAACGCTTTCAAGTGACGTCGAAAGTATCTTCAGACCCTCGGGGGTCGCCTGTGCCACAGTGGTGGGGGGAATGGGAATGATCGGTCGGCTTTGCAGCTCCTCGGGGAAGGCAAGAGCCGAGGTGGCGAGATAGGTCTCGCCGTCGCCGATCAGCGCGTTCATCGGACGTGTTACAGTTCCGATCGTAACGGTGTCGGGAAGTCTCTCGTGAATTCCCAGCATAACGATGTCGGCGGGGAATTTATTGAGGACGTCTCGGAAGGCGCTCGCCATATCTCTTGCCATATCGGCGTCAGCCGAGTGCTCCACTGCCTCACCGACGGTAAGCGCGTAAACCTCGGAGCGGTGAAAGGTCTTTCCGTTTGGAAGAAGGGGGTTCTTATTCGGGTCGGTGCACTCGACAGCGGAGTCAAACCCGATCCCTCTTGCGAAGAGATCGTTGACCGCCCCCATATAGCGCTCCTTCAGCTGAGGGGAGGCAAGAGTGTTGAAAGTGCCGTTGAGCACAAAGGCGGCGTCCTTATCTTTAGAATAGAAGGGGTGAGAATGTGAGCGGTGGGGCGCTCCCGGGGTACGGGAATGAATGATACCGACGTTTCCGGGCAGCTCGAGAGCGTCTGTTTCACTCAGGAGAACGTCAAGATCTCCCACCACCTTGGCGGTGTAGAGCTTTCCCTCGTGGATCGTGGCGATGCCCGTGAAAAATCCGCTGTCAAGGTATTGCTCCTTCCGCATCATTTCAATAAGTATCGGTGCGGCGCGTCTGTTACCCGCGTAACCTGCAATAGTACACATTTAATATCCCTCTCTTATTTTTTCACCTCAAGCAGAGGCTTCATCATGATTCCCTCGTCGTGGAGGTGGTATTCGTATCCGAAGGAATCGCCCGAGGTCCTCCAAGCCTTAGGACCGGGGTAGGAGTATTTATCGTCCGCAAGATGTACAGGACCGAAGCCGTTTGTTCTCGGAACGTAGAGTCTGAGGGTCACGGTGTGCGCTCCCGCGCTGATAGCGCCAAGTGAGAGCTTGTATGGAGGATACGCCACGATCCCTATCTCCTCACCGTCCACAAGTGCCTCGACGAGAGTACCCTTGTACTGAGGAACTGTGAGCATAAGCTCACCGCCGTCTGCCTCTGTGGGAATAGTCACAGGGAGGTGGTAGTCAAGCGTACCGCTGTAGAAGGGAAGTGTCTGAGAGGTGATGCTTCCGTAGCCGACGGTAGCTGCCAAGGGTATTATGCGGCTTTCCGAGCCAATGACGGAAGCACCGAAATTACCGATAATATAGCACCATTCGGTGGCGGTTCTCTTTCCGAGGGGAAGTGTGAGCTCAAGGGTGTTTTCTCCCTTGTTGATAACGGGAATTCTGAGAGTCTTCATCGAGCGGTCAACGTAGTATCCCTTTACCTTCTTCGGGAGAGGCGCTCCGTTCCAGATGATCTCGGCGGCATCGGGATTTTCAATAGCGAGCATAGCGCCGTAGACGCGAATTTCGCTGTTGACCTTGAAGCGAAGTCTTATCTTGTGGGTGATCGGCTCTTGCTCGATACACCAGGGCTGAGCAGCGCCGCCCGAAAGTATGGGCCAACCGAGTCTCTGACGGCAGATGGTGTCGGCTCTCAGTATCTCCTCTCTCTCTCTGTAGGGCTCGTCGTCAAGAGCGTATTCAGCCATATCGAGAAGCAGAGCGTTGGGCTCGCCGAGAGTGAAGGGGAGGAGGTTGTCCGAGGCTATGCTGAAGCTCTGCTTTGGCGCTTCGCGCGCGATCTCCGAGGACTCCTCGCCGTTTCTCGGCGAGAGACGGAAGAGGAAGCTGTCGTAGTCGTACATCTCCTTCGAGATATAGGTCCAGCCATTCTTGACTCTTGAGGGCTGTCTAAGTATATCGCCTGTGACCGTGTCATAAAGCTTTACGCTCCACTCGCCGCGGATCTTGGTATTGAGAGTGATCTTGTGGGAGAGGTGCTTGTTGTAGGGATCGGAGGCGTGGCAGAGGAATACCCAACGGTCGTCGCCGTCCTGCCTCATCTGGTAAAGAACGTCATCGGTGTATGCGCCGTCTGTGCCGCGGAGCTCGATGTCGCGGAGCGACTCAAGCTCACACATAAGGTCGGAGCGGCTGAAGGGAATGACAGTGCTTCTGTCGTAAAGCGACTTGGGCGCATCGGAGGGAGCGGCGTCGAGATATTTGGGTGCAGCGCCCATAAATATCAGCTTTCCGCCCTTGCGTCTGAACTCCTCGAGGCGCTCGAGGGTCGAGGCGCGGAGGGTCTCGCAGGCAGGAACGATAACGGCGTCGTAGCTCATCTTTCCAACCTTCAGGGGAGCTCCCGCCTTGGGGGTCTGCTCGGCGAAGATGGATTCGCAGATATAGTCGAAATCATAGCCGCCAAAGGAGAGCCACTTGTTGATATTTTCAAAATTCGATTCAAGGGCAGCCGACTCGAGAGCGCACTGCTCCTTGGGTCCCCAGTGAAGCCAGAAGGACTCGATGGGGTGGATAACGCCTATGCGGACCATAGGTGTTCCGCGGGTAAGCGCCGTGGAAACACGGGCAAAGTGATCGGCGATGTAGCCGTATTTGTCAGCCCAGGGGCTCTGATAGCTCATAGTAGCGGGGTAGTCGCGCTTCGCCTCGCCCTCCATAGATACCCAGGCAAGGTGGGGCACACGGACGGTGACGCCCATAGCCGCCTGCCAGTCTCCGCCAAGCTTGTAGCCTCTGAAATCGAAATCCCAGGAGGTAACGCCGTAGAGCTCACTCATAACGCCCTCTCGTCCGTACTGACGGGTCGCCGACTGACACTGCTTAGCGGTGTTCAGCTCGTAAGCGGCGCAGAGCATATCGATTCCGGGCAGACCGAAGGAGCGGTACGAGGGCATTGCCTCTCCCACGAACTCTGTCTGGGAAGCGAGGGTGGGCTCAGCCATCATATGTCCCGTAAGGGCGAGCTTGTTCTTCTTGCACCAAGCGCCGCATCTGTCGGCGAATGCCTCGGTAAATCTCTTGGAAACGTGGGCGTGATAGCGGTATCTCGCTACCGAGGGCTTGTTTTCGGGAAGATTCCAGAAGAGCTCGGGGAGCTTGTCCACAAGGGACTCGCCATACTCAGCGCGGAAGGTGTCGTCAAAGTCATCGGTCCAGGGGAGAGCCACCGTTGCCTTACTTGCGGCAAAGTCAAGCCTCTGCTTCTTGAAGGTCTGGGGCTCGTCTGTGAAGATAGCGGGGACTGTCTTGTCGAAGTCCTTACCCACAGCCTTTTTGTATGCCTCGTAGGTGACCTCGATAAAGCGGTCCATCGCCTTGGGGTTCATAGTGTCAACGTAGGTCTGATTGTTATATCTCGGGGTGACCTCAGCCACCTTTTCGTATGCGTAGAAGACGTCGCCCTCGGCTGAGTCACCCTTTTCGAGTCTGCGGTAGCTTGAAAGCGTACCGTCATCCGAGAGGAGAATATCAAAGCAGCCGAAATCTATATGAGCCTCGCCGTCCTTCGGAGGGTTGGGGGAGAAAACGAGATAGCGGAGGCGGTACTCGGGGTCTTTGGTAACTATTCCGCCCGCAAAGCCCGAGGGCCAACGGTCCTCGTCGTAGAGCCAAGCCAACATATCCTCTTTTTTAGCCTTTTTCACGCAGGACTTTATCAGCTTCATAAAATCCTCGCTGAGGTATTCGGAGGACATACCCGCGCGGCAGTGCATATGGAAGCCGCCGTAGCCCATTTCCTTCAGCTCGTCGATCTGACGGAGAAGCTCCTTTTCGTCAAGCTTACAGTTCCAGGACCAGAAGGGGGTGTCTCTGTATTCGCTCGTAGGGTTTTTAAAGAGCTCGTCGGAAAGCTCTTTCGCACGATTTTTCTTGTAAAGCATAGTATTTATCCTTTCTTTTAGGTATATTTTCGAGCGCTTTTCTTTGAGGTCAGTATAACATATTTAAGGTTTTCTGTCAACGAGGATTTTGTAATTTTATCTATAAAAATAAGGATCGTCACCGTTCGAGTCTTCCTTCCGAAAAAAACACCTCATCCGTCACGGTGTTGGGGGACCGCGTCAGCGGTGGATGAGTAGTCTGTGGCAAAAAAAAGACACCTCATCCGTCAGCCGACAAGCGGCTGCCACCAACGTTTGCCAGAGGCAAACTTGCCAAGTTCGCTGCGCGAACGTTATTCCCCCGCTGGGGAAGGCTATTTGTTACTGTGGTTTCAAAATTTTGTTTTCGCATTATTGGCATAAGTTGGCGAACAAATAAAACTTATTCGAACCGCAAGCTACTAAAAAGCCTTCCCTTGTCAGGGAAGTGGGACCGCGTCAGCGGTGGATGAGTAGTCAAAAGCGAAAAAAAGACACCTCATCCGTCAGCCGACAAGCGGCTGCCACCTTCCCCCGCTGGGGAAGGCTTATTGTTACTGAGCTTTCGATGTGAAATTGTTTGCGATTTTGATACAGTTGATATAATCATAAACCTTTCGAAAGACCAGTCACAAAAAAGCCTTCCCCAGTGGGAGAAGGTGGCATGGCAACGCCGTGACGGATGAGGTGTCCGTAACGAACAAAAAGATACATTACCCCGCCCGTGTCATCCTGCCGCAAGGGGCGTCGAGTTTGACTTTGACTACTCATCCACCATTCGCAAAGGCGAATGGTCCCCCTTCCCTGACAAGGGAAGGCTTATGGTTACTGAGCTTTCGATGTGAAATTGTTTGCTATTTGGCTTAGTGACGAACGCATAAAAATATTCGAAACGTTGGTTAAAAAAAGCCTTCCTACTCCGCTTCGCTCCGTGGCAAGTTTGCTTCGCAAACATTGCATCGTGGGAGAACAACGTTCGCGCAGCGAACTTGGCAAGTTTGCCTCTGGCAAACGTTGGTGGCACGGCAA
>SVSX01000003.1 GCA_015064085.1 Oscillospiraceae bacterium
CTCATAGGAATATTCAGCCGACGAGGTATCGACCACAACAGTACCTCCCTATTTTCCCGAATACAGTCTCGGTGACGTGGTCGATACCTCGTCGGCTGAATATTCCTATGAGGATATGGAGGCTGATCTTCGTGCGCTCTGCGAGAAATATCCCGACAGGATAAGCCTTCACAGCGCGGGAAGCTCACTTGACGGACGTGAGCTGTATTACGTTATTCTTGGCAATAAGGACGCCGAGCGGAGTATTATGATAAACGGCGGAATTCACGGCAGGGAATATCTGACACCGCTGTTTATTATGAAGCAGATCGAGCTCTGCCTTGAAAATTACGAGGTTGCCGACGAGCACGGAAGCAGCTTTTCGGCAATGCTTTCCGAGCTCTGCCTATGTGTTATGCCTATGATAAATCCCGACGGGATAATGCTGAGTCAGAAGGGGCTTCCCGCTATAAGATCGGACGAGCTTCGCCTTGGTGTATTCAACATATATATGGTGGACAAGCAGCGCTCGAAAACAAATGAGGAATATGCCGATATCGAGGAATATCTCAAATACTGGAAGGCAAACGCCGCGGGGGTCGATCTCAACAGAAATTTCTCGATCGAATATTGGGATATAATGAATACGGGTGTCAGCTCTCCGAGCTCGGAAAAATACAAGGGTGCGACACCCGACTCCGAGCCCGAGACAAAGGCGCTCATAGAGCTGACAAAAAGTCTTAAGGGGCTTGAGTTTACCGTTTCGATCCACTCACAGGGAGAGATAATATATTGGGATTGCGGACAGAGAGGGGAGCTGAGAGAGCGGACTCAGGCGCTTACCGAAAAAATATCCGCTCTGAACGGATACGCTCCCTACAACAGCTTCACGAACCCCGACGCCACCTATAACGATTGGTGCGTTCTGAATCTTGGAGTTCCCTCGGTGAATATAGAGACGGGGCTTGGTGTCTGTCCGTTGCCGATATCCGAATTCGAAAATATCTGGCAGGATAATTATCTGCTCTTCAGAGAACTTATGAGGTTCGAGCCTATTTAGGCTAAAGATCAAAATCAAAAAATAGAAAGATACAAAATGAAGATACTTACAATTGGAGATATAGTCGGCACGAGAGCCGTTGATTACGTGGCTGACAGGCTGTTCAGAGTGAAAAATCAGCTGGGTGTTGATTTTACCGTGGCTAACGCCGAGAACGCTCGGATTGCCACGGAGTTTCAGCTAAGGAGGCAGAGGCTGTCCTTGAGGCGGGGGTAGACGTTATAACCCTCGGAAATCATACCTACGGAAGAAAGGATATATGCGAGATACTGAGCTCGGACGCGAAGATAATCCGCCCCGCGAATTATCCTCCCTTTGCCCCGGGAGCGGGATATCTTATCACCGAGGTTTTGGGCGTGAGGATACTCTGTATGAATATCCTCGGAACGGTTTTTATGGAGTCTTTGGCGTGTCCTTTCGCTACAATTGACGATATACTGTACACCGAGAAAGGGAATTACGACCTTTCTATACTCGACGTACACGCCGAGGCGACCTCCGAGAAGATAGCGCTTGCGAGGTATTTTGACGGAAGGATAAATATTATCTTCGGTACGCACACACACGTGCAGACGGCGGACGAGCAGATACTGCCAAAGGGAACGGGGTATATTACCGATCTCGGAATGAGCGGACCTGTCTCGGGTATTCTCGGAACAGACGCGGCGACGGTCATTGAGAAGATGAGGACCAAGATGCCCGCGAGATTTACCGTCGCAGACGGGGAAATAAAGGTCTTTGGCGCTCTTTTTGAGGTGGATACCGACAAGGGCTGTGTGCTGAGCGTCAGAAGAATAAAGTTTTAGGAGCTTGTTATGGAAGAAAATAAACTCAGGGAGATATCGGCGGCGGCACTTGCGTATCTCGGGGATTCGGTAATAGAAATACGGGTGAGGGAGCATCTTGTGAACGAGGGCTATTCAAGCTCCGCGAGGCTGAACGAGAGAGCTCTTGATTTCGTACGCGCGCCTATGCAGGCAAAGGCAATGGAAAAGCTCCTTCCTCTGCTAAGCGAGGAAGAGGAGGCTGTCTTCCGAAGGGGAAGAAATATTGGTCACACCGCAAAGCCGCGATCCTCAACGATAGCCGAATATCGCTCGGCTACGGGAATGGAGGCGCTTTTCGGGTATTTACACCTTAAGGGAGAGCTCGGGAGAATAGACGAGCTTTTCGCACTGGCTTATGATATTGAAAATAAATAAATCAAGATATAAAGGAGAATGAAAATGACAAATCCGATCATTGAGATCAAAATTCAGGGAATGGGCAGTATGAAGGCAGAGCTCTATCCCGAGAAAGCGCCCAAGACGGTCGCTAATTTCGTTAAGCTCGCTGAGGAGAAGTTCTTTGACGGACTTATTTTCCACAGAGTTATCAAGGGATTTATGATCCAGGGCGGCGGCTACAACGAGGCTATGGAGCAGAAGGAGACCGACTCTATAAAGGGTGAGTTCAAGGCTAACGGCTTTATGGCTAACGACCTCAAGCACACAAGAGGAGTGCTTTCTATGGCGAGAACAAGCGATCCCGACTCGGCATCCTCGCAGTTCTTCGTAATGCATAAGGATGCTCCCCATCTCGATGCTCAGTACGCCGGATTCGGTAAGCTCACCGAGGGATACGAGGTTCTCGACGCGATAGCTGACGTTAAGACGGGCTCGTTCGGCTGGTATATGCAGGACGTTCCGAGAGAGACAGTAGTTATTGAGACGATATCTGTAATAAGCAAATAAAAAACTAGAGGCTGTCTCAAATGCAAATTTGAGACAGCCTCTGTTAGGGGATAGTCAGATTTGAGAAAGAAGACTTGTTTGTTTTTCGGTCTTGCCAAATGTGACAGCCCCGCTGTATTAGCTTATCAGCATCCGCCGCAGCAGGAAAGAAGGATAAGCGCTATGATTATGATCCAGATGATGTTGTTATCGTTGAAGAGATTGCACAAGCAGTTATTCATGGTAGGTCCTCCTATAAATGATTCAGGGTATCACCCTTCGATATCATATTATGAGAGTATTCGCCATTTTGTGACTAACAAATTGTGTCTTCAAGCTTTACGGGCATTCCCAGCTCGTCTGACTTGAACGCTGCCTCCATTACCTTCATAACTCGCATAAGCTGCGCGTGGGTAACTATCATTTCTGCCTCTCCGCGGATCGCCTTGCAGTAATTGCGGTAGAAATCGTGAACGTCGGAGACGGGTCTTTCTATGTAGCTCTCTGTGGTGGTCTTTTCGTCTCTCGGCGCCATAGTCTTGGTAAGTCCCGCTGAGGTAACAACAGGCTTTACGTCCTTTTCAAACCACTGGTCGCAGGTCACGAGCTTGCAGGCGTCTCTCCAATCGGCAACAACGGCGCTTCCACCCGTACCCGTCATATAGAAGCGGGGAAGTGCCACAAAGTGAGACGTTCCGACCTCGATCCTTGCGGTGAGTCCGCCCTCGAAATAGAGGTCAAGCTTAAAGCCGTCATCGACCTCGTCATTGGTGATATGGTCAAATTTACAGTAAAGCGACTCGATCCTTCTGTCGTAAACTATTCCGAGCATCTGGTCGATAAGGTGAACGCCCCAGTCAAGAAGCATTCCGCCTCCGTACTTCTTCTGTCCTCTCCAGTCACCCGGGATTCCGCGTGAGCCCTGATATCTCGACTCGACTCCGAAAACATTGCCAAGCTTTCCCGAGGCGTATGCCTCCTTCATCATAAGATAGTCGCAATCCCATCTTCTGTTCTGGTGAGTAGTGAAGAGTCTTCCGTACTTATCGGCAGCGTCAAATATCTCCTGAAGATCCTTGGCGGAAAGGGTGACGGGCTTTTCGCAGATAACGTGCTTGCCTGCCGCCATTGCCTTTATAGACATTTCCTTATGCTGATCGTTGGGGATAGCGATGGTGACAAGCTCTATTTTTTCGTCACCGAGAAGAGCCTCGAGGGAATCGTAAGCATATATTCCGTTTTCACGGGCAAGCTGACGGCGCTCCTCCTTTATATCGTAGATTCCGCAAAGGGTGGCAACGTCGCTTTCAAGAAGATGTCTTGTGTGCCAGCCGCCCATTCCGCCGTATCCTATAACGGCAACGTTGATTTTTTCCATAGTTCGGGTATCCGCATAACGCGGAAGCTCCTTTCATTGAGGTTAACTTTATTATAAGACAGTTTCTGCATATTTTCAAGTCATTAGAGATAAAAAAACGGACAAATCTTGTTAAAAATTTATTTCGAGACTTTATTTTTGACTATAATTATCCCAAGAGTAAAAAAGTCTTTGTCGGTTTTCCGAAATTCTTGACAAGAATATCTTGGCTGTGGTATAATATAAAAAGCAAAACGATCTATTTTTTACGAAAGGTTTGGTTATAAATTTGCAAAGCTCCGAACGACAGAATCATATTCGAAATTTTTCGATAATAGCTCATATAGACCACGGTAAATCCACTCTTGCCGACAGGATACTCGAAGCGACCCAGACGGTGGCGAAGAGAGATATGGAGGAGCAGATCCTCGACAATATGGATCTTGAGAGAGAAAGAGGAATTACCATAAAGGCGAGAGCCGTCAGACTTGAATATAACGCGGAGGACGGCGAGAGCTATATTTTTAATCTTATCGATACCCCCGGCCACGTTGACTTTAACTATGAGGTGTCCCGATCGCTCAATGCCTGCGACGGCGCGCTTCTGGTCGTGGACGCTACTCAGGGAATAGAGGCGCAGACCCTTGCCAACGCGTATCTCGCGGTGGATTCCGACCTTGAGATAGTTCCCGTCATAAATAAGATCGACCTCCCCTCAGCCGACGTCGACAGAGTAAGGGAGGAGATCGAGGACGTTATCGGCATACCCGCCGAGGGCTGTCCCGCCGTTTCTGCAAAGACAGGGCTTAATATTGAGCAGGTGCTCAGCGCCGTCGTAGAGAATATCCCCGCGCCGAAGGGCGACGAGGATGCTCCCCTTAAGGCGCTTATATTCGACTCCTATTACGACAGCTATCTCGGAGTTGTGGTCTACGTAAGGCTTATAGACGGAAAGCTCCGCAGCGGAGACAAGATATTGCTTATGAACACAGGCGCTACCTTTGACGTGGTGGACGTCGGTTATATGGGTCCTCTCGGACTCAAAAAGGCAGAAGAGCTGAGGGCGGGTGAGGTCGGATATATCACCGCGTCTATAAAGAGTATTGGTGACACGAGAGTGGGAGATACCGTTACCCACGCCGACAGACCGACCGACGAGCCTATGCCGGGCTTTAAGGCTGTACAGCCTATGGTCTACGCAGGTATCTATCCCGCGGACGGCGCAAAATACGGCGACCTCAGAGATGCCCTTGAAAAGCTTCAGCTTAACGACGCGGCACTTGTCTTTGAGCCCGAGACCTCTATCGCTCTCGGCTTCGGATTCAGATGCGGCTTCCTTGGACTTCTCCATATGGAGATCATTGAGGAACGACTTGAGCGCGAATTCAATCTCGATCTTATTACCACCGCTCCCTCGGTTATATATAACATCAAGAAAAAGAGCGGCGAGACGGTCAGGATCGACAACCCCTCGAACTATCCCTCGGCTGACGAGATCGAGGTGGCTTACGAGCCTATCGTGAAGGCTAATATTATTACCCCCACCGAGTACGTTGGCGGACTTATGGACCTCTGTCAGGACAGACGCGGCAATTTCATAGATATGAAATATATAGACTCGCAGAGAGTCGAGCTCCACTATAATCTTCCTCTCAATGAGATAATATACGATTTCTTTGACGCCCTCAAGAGCCGCTCCCGCGGTTACGCGTCACTTGACTACGAGCTCGGAGATTACGTTCCCTCAGATCTTGTTAAGCTGGATTTTCTGCTCAACGGTGAGCAGGTCGACGCCCTTTCCTTTATAGTTCACGAGGAGAAGGCGTATGGAAGAGCGAGAAGGATCGCAGAGAAGCTTAAGGACAATATCCCGAGACAGCTCTTCGAAGTGCCGATCCAGGCGGCTATCGGATCAAAGATCATCGCCCGCGAGACCGTTAAGGCTATGCGTAAGGACGTTCTGGCAAAGTGCTACGGCGGTGATATTACGAGAAAGAAGAAGCTGCTTGAAAAGCAGAAGGAAGGTAAAAAGAAGATGCGTCAGCTTGGTTCGGTGCAGGTCTCTCCCGAGGCGTTTATGGCTGTGCTTAAGCTCGACGACGATAATTGACCTTATATTTTGGAGGAGAGCTCTTTTTTGCGGGGTTCTCCTCCTTGACGTAGGAGGAAAAATGAAAAGACTTGGTATATACATACATATTCCTTTTTGCGTTCAGAAGTGCCTTTATTGCGATTTCTGCTCCTTTCCAAGGACCGAAAGCTCTACGGTTGAGAGATACGTCGAGCGGCTTTCGCAGGAGATAGAAAAAATGAGCGGAGCGGCGAGAGAATATACCGTTGATACCGTATATTTCGGCGGCGGTACGCCAACACTTATTCCGACGGCGGACTTTGAGAGGATATTCTCGGCTCTCGGAAAGGGATATACGATAGATGAGAGCGCCGAGATCACCTGCGAGTGTAATCCCGCGACGGCTGAGCTCGAAAAGCTTACCGCTCTTCGCACACTTGGTGTGAACAGACTGAGTATCGGACTTCAAAGCGCAAACGACGAGGAGCTTCGCTCCCTCGGAAGAATACACAGCTTTTCGGATTTTGCGGATACCTATCGCGCCGCGAGGGCGGCGGGGTTTGATAATATCAGCGCCGACCTGATGTACGGTATTCCAAAGCAGACGAGAGGAAGCCTTGCGGACACGATCGGTAAGCTCTGTGCGCTTGATCCCGAGCATATTTCGCTTTACGGACTCAAGATCGAGGAGGGAACACCCTTCGGAAGAATGAGAGACAGTCTTCCTCTCCCCGATGAGGACGAGGAATATCAGATGTATCTCGATTCCTGTGAGCAGCTTTTAGATCGTGGATATTATAAATACGAGATAAGCAATTTTGCTCATAAAGGCTATGAGTCAAAGCATAATATGAAGTATTGGCAGGGTGATAGCTACATCGGCTTCGGTGTTTCGGCACACTCCTATTTTGAGGGAGAAAGATATGCGAGGTCGAGAGATATGAAGGGGTATCTCGATGGCATAGATATTACCTCGGAGCGGAAGAAAATATCCCTTGAAGAAAAAAAGACCGAGCTTGTGATGCTCGGAATGAGACTTTCGAGGGGAATCGTTTATGAGGAATATGAGAAAAAGGTCGGTGAGGATTTTTTGAGCGTCTACCGAGACAGACTCGAAAAATACGCGAGAGACGGATACGTTGTGATAGGCGAAAGATCAACCGCATTTACCGATAAGGGCTTCCTTGTCAGCAATTATATCCTTTCGGATATACTCGATTTCAGGGAGTGAAATTGAAAAAAACTGTTGACAAGTAGTTGGTTTTATTATAGAATATAATCAGAAAACATAGGAGGTTATTCCAAATGAGTGAAGAAATGAAGAAGGATATTCCCTCTGAAGAGGTGGATATAATAACTCTTACCGACGAGGACGGAAAGGAAATAGACTTTGAGATCGTCGGTGAATATGAGAAGGACGGTCAGAGATATTTCGCTATGATCCCCCTTGATGAGGAGAACGAAAACAGCGAAATGACAGAGTACGTTATCCTTAAGCTTGCCGTTGAGGACGGAGAAGAGGTCCTTGTAACGGTCGACGATGATGATGAGCTTGATGACGTAGCGGATTATTTCGACGATTATTTCTCTCAGGAGATCGATTACGATAATTAAAGAGAGTCTAAATTAAAGAAAACTTATGTGGCAATGTTTTCTTTTGCTTGCTTTTCTTTTTCGATGAAAAGTGAGGTTTTGAATTAAAGAAAACTTATGTGGCAATGTTTTCTTTTGCTTGCTTTTCTTTTTCGATGGAAAGTGAGGTTTTGAATTAAAGAAAAATTAAATGGCAACGTTTTCTTTTGCTTGCTTTTCTTTTTCGGTGAAAAGTGAGATTTTGAATTAAAGAAAAATTAAATGGCAATGTTTTCTTTTGCTTACTTTTCTTTTTTGGTGAAAAGTGAGATTTTGAATTAAAGAAAGCATAAATGGCAATGTTTTCTTTTGCTTACTTTTCTTTTTTGGTGAAAAGTGAGATTTTGAATTAAAGAAAGCATAAATGGCAATGTTTTCTTTTGCTTACTTTTCTTTTTTAAAAGAAAAGTAAGGCCTGCGGAGTGCGTGATAGCCAAGTAAAAAACCTACAAATAGAACAAAGGAGTCCGAAATAGATTTGAGCGTGGTTTGCAGACCTCCCTCTTTTCTCCCCGATTGACTTGTCTCGGCAGGAATTGAGGACGTTGGGAGCAGTTAAGCGTGAGATAGGACACCGCCTTGCAACGCAGGGTTTCTCTATCCTGGTTACACGGCTTTGCGGGTATGATAAAAAACAAATTCGGCTTATTGCGAAGCAATAAGCCGAAAAAGTTTTTGATGATCAAATTAATAAGCTTTGGCGATAAGAATGTACATAACGATCATGATCGCAACGAATATGAAGGAAAGGATCGTTGTCAGTCTGCTAAAGAGCTTATCTGTGGATTTGCCCTTAGTTTTGCCAAAGAATGTTTCAGCACCGCCAGCGATAGAACCGGAAAGCCTCTTATCCTTGCCCGACTGCATAAGAACGCAGGCAACGAGAATGACAGAGAGCACCAAAATTACAATGCCGAGTATGATTTCTACAGGACTCATTTTAAAACCTCCGAAATTATAATGATACTCCGTAAAACGGAAAATTTTACGTTAAAGACGATTAACAGAGTTATTGTACCACATTTTTTTCAAAAATGCAATAGTAAAATTAAAAAATCTAAAAAATTATTAAAGGATAACAAAAAATGGAAAAATATACAGGCGCTCCGCAGGATATGAGCGGAAGAGAGGATAAGGAAGTAAGAGTTTATAAAATGCTTGACGTGCTGGGGATAAAATACGAGAGAACCGATCACGAGAGGGCAGAGACTATGCAGGCGTGCGAGGAGATAGACAAAAGCCTTGGAGTGACAATGTGCAAAAATCTCTTCCTTTGCAATCGCCAGAAGACCGATTTTTATCTTTTGCTTATGAGAGGTGAGAAGCAGTTCAAGACCAAGGAGCTCTCCGCACAGCTCGGAACGGCAAGACTTTCCTTTGGGGAGGCGGAGTATATGGAAAGGTATCTCGATATCCTCCCAGGAGCTGTCAGCGTTATGGGGCTGATGAATGATAAAGAAGGGGAGGTCACCCTGCTCATAGACGAGGATCTTCTTAAAGATGAGTACATAGGCTGTCACCCTTGCGTCAATACCGCAAGTCTCAAGCTGAGGACCGAAGACGTGCTGGAAAAATTTCTCCCCGCCACGGGACACAGCTATAGAAGGGTTAAGCTTTCTTAAATAATTAAAGTTGAAAATAGGGGCTGTCTCAAATGTAAATTTGAGTCAGCCCCTTTTAGGGGATAGTCAGATTTGAGCAAGAAGCGTCGTTCTTCGGGGCGAAAGGCGTACAGGTGTACGTCGAGCCCCGAAAACGGCGGTAGAAAAAGTCCATAAAATTTGAAGAATTTCGAAGAAATTCAACCTATTACTGTCTCATTTTCGTTTTTTCGTGCGTAAACGGGATTTTTTATTTATTCTTGGACTTTTTCGGTCTTGCCAAATGTGACAGCCCCTCGTTTATTTCGTCCAGCCCTTGCCTCCGCATTCGTGAGCGCGGTGGATAGTTGTGAAGGCAGAGGGATCTGCCTCCTTGATTATCGTCATAAGGGTGGAATATTGGTTCATCGTAAAGGTCACGCTTACCATCTTGCGCTCCTCACCCGTGTAACCGCCGATGGCGTTGAATATGGTGGTGGTCCTGCCGAGCTTCTCGATGATCTGCTTGTTTATTTCATCGTGCCTCTGAGTGACTATCTGCGCCACAAAGGCTTGATTTCCGCCAAGAAATACCTTGTCGATCACGATGGCGCTGATAAGGACGGAAAGAATTCCGAGAAGGGTCATAATAATATCGTTGATGATGAAAAGACCGAGAACGATCGCCGCGCCGTCAACGCAGAAGATCACCACAGAGCTGCGGAGCTTCTTGAAGACCTTGCAGATCGTGAATGCGATAATGTCCGTGCCTCCCGTCGAGCCACCTCCAAGAAAGGCAATGGCGCAGCCGAGACCTATCAGCACACCTCCCGCTACCGCGGCGGCAAGTAGAGTCAGCTCGGAGTGGGAGTTGGTCTCAAGGCAGAGAAATCCACCGAAGAAGGAGGGGTCTGTCATCTTCAAAAAGAGAGATATCGCGATCGGGTAAACTATAGTCGAAATAAGGGTCTTTATGGCAAAATCTTTACCGAGGACTATAAGTCCTATGAAAAAGAGAGTCCAGGTGATTATCGTGATGATCAGGTCTATGCTGATATCGAAGGGAAGTATCTTTTCAAAAATTATGGCGTATGAGGATATTCCACCGACAAGGAGGTCGAAGGGCAGAATGAAGATAG
The DNA here is from genome assembly GCA_015064085.1 of Oscillospiraceae bacterium. Lineage (GTDB taxonomy): Bacteria > Bacillota > Clostridia > Oscillospirales > CAG-272 > HGM12713. Next base: position 10,531 of record SVSX01000003.1, read on the forward strand.
CCGTTCCAAAGGCGAGTATAACAGTTCCCGCCACAACGAAAAAAATATTTTTTGAGATTCTTACTATGTCTTGTTTTTTTAGTTTCATTGGTTGTACTCCGTCAGATTGGTAGAGATGAGATGGGTGCGCGCTTATTTGATCGGTATTCACTGGGTGAGACGCCGATGTGCTTCGAAAAAGCACGGTTGAAGGTGCGCAGGGTGTTAAAGCCCACCTTTTCGCTTATCTCGGTTATCGAAAGATCTGTGCTCAGAAGATATTTACAGGCATTCGAAACTCTCAGAGAATTTATGTAATAATTAAAGCCGATACCGAGCTTTGTGCTCATAACGTGAGAGATATAGTATCTGCTGATATGAAGCTCCTTCTCAAGCACCGAAAGCGAGAGAGGGGTATCGTAATTGTTTACGCAGTAGTTGAGGATCGTTCCGAGAATGTCGGTATCGTGAGTCCTTGTGTCGGAAAGATCCATCATACCAAATAGTCTTCCAAAAAAGGAGAGAAGATATCCGCGGACGATAATATCTCTGTAATTCTTATCTGAGTTGTAGGAATCCGAGATGCTGTAGGTCAGAGAGAGCAGCTCCTTGTCGTTGAGAGCTCCCTTTATCAGATTGCTTTTTGGGATCATAGCAGTGAATATAGCCGAGAATTCGGGGAGAATATTCGGATTGAAAATGAAAAGATGATAATTTTCCTTTTCGAGGGTCTCAAACTGATGGATCTGGTTTGGGAAGCAGACAAAAATATCTCCTGCCTCGGCTTCATAGGTTTCGGTGTTTACGTGTATCGTGGTCCTTCCGCCGATGATACAGCCTACCTCGATGTGGTAGTGGAGATGTGCCGTGCACTGAAGAGGTGCTTTCGAGCTACGGCTGTCACGCTGAACGAAGTCAACCGTTTTGTTTTCATATTTAAACATCCTCTAACCTCCTTAGCCTTCGGTATAGATCCGCGGGGCTCTGGCTGAGACCAAGCAAAGTACCTCGTATTCTATGGTATTTGCAAGTCTTGCAAGTTCCGAAAGCTCCTCCGGGGAGTTTCCGAAGATCATTACCTTGTCGTCTACAGACGCTCCTGTGTCGGTAATGTCTATCATACACTGATCCATACAGATGCGCCCCACGATGGGGGCTTTTTTTATGCCATTTTTGGTTATGACCGAGAGCTCTGCGTTGCCGTATGCTCTGATAAATCCGTCGGCATAGCCTACGGGAAGGGTGGCTATCAGCCTATCCTCCTCCGCCGTGTATATTCCGCCGTAGCTTACCGAATCGCCCTTGCGTATCTTATGTATATGTGAGATTAGGGTACAGAATTTCATAACCGGTCTCAGCGGGAGAGAGTCAATGACCTTTCCCGAGAGAGTGCCGTAAACGGCGATGCCCACACGGCAGGCATCAAAGTGATATGATGGGAAAAATACAGTTCCCGCGGTGTTACAGAGGTGTCTGAAGCCGACGTCCACTCCGAGAGAAAGGAGTGCTTTGTCCACCTCGGCGAAGAGCGCTGCCTGACGGTCTGTGGTGAGGCGTTCGCTCTCGTCCGCTCTTGCGAAGTGAGTGAACATACCGCAGATATCGAGAGAGGAGTAAGCCGATATCCGAGCAATATCCTCGGCGGTTTTTCTTGCCTCGTCCTCGCCTCGGGCGGGGAAGCCGATCCTGTTCATTCCCGTGTCAAGCTTGACGTGGCATTTCACCCGCACTCTGCTTTTCTCTGCCTCTGCCGCAAGCTTTTCGGCAAAATCAATATCCACGAGTGTGGTTATAATGTCGTATTTGGCGAGAAGACGTGCCTGAGAGGGGAAGATATAGCCGAGGATAAGTATATTTGCGTCGGTCTTCAGCTCATTGCAGATCTTTCGCAGGTCAATAGCCTCTTCGATAGACGAGACGGCAAAGAAGCGGCAGCCCTCTGAAAGGAGGGCGCGGCAGCATTCCTCAGCGCCGTGACCGTAGGCATCTGCCTTGAGAACGCAGATGAGCGAGGTGTTGGGAGAGGCGCTTTTTGCCTCATTTTGCAATATTCTATAATTATGCTTCAGTGCCGAGAGGTCGATCTCGGCGTAAGCCTTATAAGAGTCCAAAATCGGTAGAGAAGAATAAGGGCGATGCTTGGTCTTCATAATGCCATCCTTTCAAACAATGTCCGATATCTATTATTTTACCACAATATTTGTCTTATTTCAAGAGGGAGTGAATTAATTGAAAATTTTTTTCATATTTTGTTTCGTAAGAGAAAATGGGGGGTATGCTATGAAGGTGACGAGGTGTATTTTTCTGATTGGTGTAATTTTTTGTCTTTTATCATCTTGTGCTTCCGAGGAGGCGAGTCTGCCAGATTGCTTTGAGGGGGGCTTTGAATGTGAGATATCCTTTGAGTGGGAGGGGCTTTCCTACAGAGTGGAGATACTGCGTGAGGCAGGATATGGCAGCGATCTGACCCTGAGCTTTCTTGAGCCCGAGGCAATGAAGGGGATAACTGTGAGCCGAAGAGACGGCAGTGAGAGCGTGAGGCTTTTTGGAAATGAATACACCGAGGTGGGAAGGCTTGGTTGGTTAGCGCTTGAGGATCTGTTTCTTGTTAGCGGAGGGGTAGTTGACAGCAGACTTGAGGAATGCTGTGGTGTCAGCGCAAACAGGCTAACCTTTCGGCGTGAGGACGGAGTCGATGGGGTGATCTATCTCTCGGGCGAGGAAGAGCCGCTAAGGATATGCGGAGCGGTCGGCGGAAGATATGCCGACGCGACAATACTTAAATTCAGAAGGAAATGATAAATGAAGATTTTAATGGCGGTTGCGTCTCTTGATATAGGAGGTGCGGAGACTCATATTTGTCAGCTGGCGACGGAACTCAGAAAGATGGGAGAGGAAGTAACGGTGGTGTCGTCGGGCGGGGAGAACCTGCGGCTGCTTTGCAGAGCGGGGGTCGCTCACAGATATATTCCGCTGAATTCCCATTCTCCTTTGAAGCTTATGAGCGCCTATTTCGGGCTTTTGTCACTTGTGAGGAAGGAGCGCTTTGATATTATACACGCCCATTCGAGGATCGCGGCGTTTATCTGCGAAAGGGTGGCAAGAAAAAGAGGTCTGCCCTTTGTTACCACGGTACACGCCGCCTTCAGTCTGTCTCCAATAAAAAAGTATATGACAAGGTGGGGGTATTATGTGTCTGCGGTCAGTCCCGACCTTGCTATCTACCTCAGGGAGAATTATGGGGTAGCTCCCGAAAGGATAAGAATAATACCGAACGGTGTCGATACCGATCGTTTTTCGCCATTCTTTGAGGCAGGCGGACCGCCGAGGATAGTTTTTATGAGCAGACTCGATTCGGATTGCTCCCTTGGCGCTGAGTGTCTTATTGATATCTCCTCGACTCTTGCCGAGGAATACCGCGGGGTGGTGATAGATATTATTGGCGGCGGAAGTGAATACGCTTCGATCTCGGAAGAGGCGAGACGGAAGAACCGCGAGATCGGTTACGAATGTGTGAGGCTTCACGGGGCGCAGAGCTCTCCCGAGAAGATCTTGCGGGGCGGAACTGTCTTTGTAGGAGTATCCCGTGCCGCTCTTGAGGCAATGTCGTGCGGTCTTCCCACGATACTTGCGGGGAACGAGGGCTTTTTTGGGATCGTTGACGAGGGAAATTACCCCGCGGCATCCGAGAGCAATTTCTGCGGACGGGGTGAGAAGCCGCTTTCAAAAAAAATTTTGCTTCGCGATCTACGACGGCTGCTCGATATGAGCGACGGTGAGCGATGGGTACGGGGAGAGAAGCTGAGGAATCTTACCGTCAGGCTTCACGGGGGGAAAAGAATGTCGAAAATGACTCTGGATTTTTACAGACACGCTATCGAAAATCTCTCGACTCACGGTGGAGAGGTCTGTCTTTGCGGGTATTACGGTTACGGAAATCTCGGAGACGATACTCTTTTGCTGAAAAACATCGAACGGGCAAGGAGTCTCGGGTACAGAAAAATTTCGGCGCTTACTGCCCGTCCGAGCCGAGACAGATATACCTTCTCTGTCGAGTGCAGGTCGAGAAGCTCTCTTTTTTCGGTGGTATCGGCTATCAGGAAAAGCGACCTTCTGGTCTTTGGCGGCGGAACGCTTATTCAGGACAGGACAAGCCTTCGCTCCTTACTTTATTACTGTGCGCTCTCTGAGATAGCTCGGTTCTTTTCTGTTCCTATGGAGCTCTGGGCAAACGGTATAGGTGAGATAAGCTCTCCTCTTGGACGTTTTTTTGTGAGGAGGCTTCTCTCATACACCCGTCAGGTGGGAGTCCGTGACAGATGTTCGCGGAGGATATCGGAGGAGCTTTCGGTTACTCCTGAGAAAATTGTCTTCGAGAGAGACCCCGCATTTTTTTGCGGAGGAGTTTTTGGTTTGTGGAGGAAAAGGCTTCTCGGTATCTGCGGTGAGGGGTACATCGTGGTCTGTCTTAAGAGCGGTGGGGCTGAGCTTGAGTATCGGGAGCTTGAGGCGAAGGTCTCGGAGCATCGTGAAAAGAAGATGATAGTCCTTTCGGCATATCCTCGTGAGGACAGAAGGATCTCGACCGTATTTTGCCAAGAGTATGGCGGAATATACGTTGAGTCGCTGAGCGGCGAGGAGCTGGTCACTCTCCTTTCGGGCGCTTCACTGTGTATTTCAATGCGTCTGCATCCGCTTATTTTCTCTCATATTGCGGGTATCCCGTTTTTCGGAGTCGGTGATGATATCAAGATCAAAGCCTTTTGCGAAGAATACGGTGACCTGGAAAATAAAGAAAAAAGGCAGGACGGAATGTAAATTTTTTCACATTACTTGAAAAATAAGGGCGGGTGTGGTATAATTGTATTCGGTAATTTATTCTACACTATTTGTGAGGCGATATTATGAAGATAAGAGTTGGTATTTACGGTTACGGAAATCTTGGCAGGGGAGTTGAGAACGCTCTGAAGCAGAATCAGGATATGGAGCTTGTGGCGGTCTTTACGAGACGTCCTCCCGAGACTCTCAAAATATTCACGGCGGGTGTTCCCGTGGTGTCGGCAGCTTCTGTGCTTGATTACGTGGGGCGCATCGACGTTATGGTGATCTGCGGAGGAAGCGCTACCGACCTGCCCGAGCAAACACCCTATCTCGCGAGATATTTTTCGGTTATAGACAGCTTCGACACTCACGCGAAGATACCCGAGCATTACGCAAAGGTTGACGCTGCGGCAAAGGAGGGCGGAAACACGGCTATGATCTCGGTCGGCTGGGACCCCGGTATGTTCTCGCTCAACCGTCTCCTCGGTGAGGCTGTGCTCCCCGACGGAAAGGACTATACCTTCTGGGGAAGAGGGGTTAGTCAGGGACACTCGGACGCTATACGCAGAATTGAGGGCGTGGCTGACGCAAAGCAGTATACCATTCCGATAGATTCGGCGCTCGAGGCAGTGAGGCGCGGAGAAAATCCTCAGCTTACGGCGCGAGAGAAGCACCTTCGCGAGTGCTTTGTCGTTGCGAAGGAGGGGGCTGACAAGGAGAGGATCGAGAGAGAGATCAAGGAGATGCCCAACTACTTTGCCGATTACGACACTATTGTTCACTTCATCGACGCTGAGGAGCTGGCACGGGATCACAGCGGTATCCCCCACGGCGGCTTTGTTATCCGAAGCGGAAGAACCGGGGCTGAGCTCGAGCACAGTCACATTATCGAATACAGACTCAAGCTCGATTCAAACCCCGAGTTTACCGCATCGGTCATTGTGGCATACGCGAGAGCGACCTGCAGAATGAAGCGAGAGGGAATGGTCGGCTGTAAAACGGTATTTGACGTTCCCCCCGCATACCTTTCTCCGAGAAGCTACGGAGAGATAATTTCGACACTTCTTTGACAACAGAATAGATTGTCCGAGATATTGGGCGTAATTACGTGAAAACAGCACATAATAAGAAAAAAGATATTTTCAGGAGATTAGTATGAAAAAAATTATTTGCGCGGTTCTTACGGCGATCATCGCCCTTATGGCTCTGTCCTCCTGCGGCAGCAGAGAGAATGAGTATACTCTCGGAATAGGAGGCAGTGCCGAAGCAAAGACGGCAAACCTCACCTTAGTCGAGACGGTAGCTGCCGTGGTGCTTGACAGAGAGGGGAAAATAATTCTTTGTCGGGTCGATTCGGTGGATGCAAGGGCTGTCTATCTTGACGGAGCTATTGAGAAGAAGAGCTATAAATCAAAGGCTGAGCTTGGCGACAGCTACGGAATGCTGAGCCCGGGCGGCTCGGATCTCGCCGAGTGGGACGATCAGGCAAGATTCTTTGAGGACTACGTCGTGGGCAAAACTATCGACGAGGTGAAGGGAATAAAGAGCGGAGAAGGGGAGCTGGCAAGCGGCTGCACCATTGACGTTTCTCCCTTTATCAAGGCTATCGGCGCGGCTGTGAGCAGTGAGCGCAAGACGGTATTTAAAGCCAAGGGAGATATTACGCTCGGCGTGGCTATCGACTGCTCTGTGTCAGACAAGGGCGGAAGCGCGGCTTATACCGCGAATATGTCGGCATCTGTTATAAACGACGGAAAGATAGCGGCGGCGCTCATAGATTCCCGTGAATCGACTATAATAGCCGAGGAGGGAGTCGGAGTGGAATACAAGCCGTCGAAGACCAAGCTTGAGCTTGGGGATGAATATAATATGGTGGAGTACGGCGGTGCGTCTGCCGAGTGGTACGTTCAGGCGAAGACCTATGCGGACAGTGCTGTCGGAAAGACAAAAAGTGAGCTTTCGGGACTTGCTACCGAGGGCGTGGCGGGCTGTACTATCGGGGTAGAGGACTACAAGAAGGTCCTTATCCTCGCTTCCGAACGGGCAAGATGATCTTTGGGCTGAGTCTTCCGCGATCGAATGACTCAGCCTTTTTATATGGAGTTAATATGAAAGCACGTATCATATCGGTCTTTTTGGCGACAGTCCTGCTGTTTTTGACCCTTTTCGGGTGTGGGGCAGAGGCTGAGCCGAGATCAAAAACATATTTTGAATATTTCGACACCGCGAGTGCTATCTATTCCTATGCCGAGGAGTCGGAGGAAAGCTTTATCGGAAACTGTGAAGCCGTGGCGGCGCTCTTTTCCGATTACCACAAGCTTTTTGATATTTATTACGAATACTCGGGTGTGAATAATCTTTGTACCGTCAATAAAAACGCGGGTGTTGCCCCCGTCAGTGTGGATATTCGGCTCATTGATTTTCTCGAGTATGCCGTCGGTATCTGCAAGGAGTGCGGTCTTGAGACCAATATCGCTATGGGCTCGGTCCTTTCTCTCTGGCACGAGGCTCGGGAGAATGCCGACGGAGGTGAGGCGCACCTGCCCTCCGAGGCTGAGCTCAGGGCGGCGGGAGAGCACGTGAGCCTTGACGCTATCGTCATAGACAGAGGAGCGGGAACGGTCTATATTTCCGACGCTGAGGTGTCTATTGACGTGGGCGCTTTGGGAAAGGGCTATGCCGTTATGAAGGCTACCGAGCTTCTGAAGGAGAGAGGCGCTGACCGTTACGTGCTGAACGTTGGCGGAAATATTTCGGCTATAGGTGAGAAAGCGAACGGCAAGGGCTGGGTGACGGGAATAACAAATCCCGACGGCGGAGATTTTTCCGCGAGAATAGAGCTTAAGGACGGCTATTGCGTTACCTCGGGAGACTATGAAAGATATTTTGAGGTCGATGGGGTGAGATATCATCATATTATTGACAAGGATACTCTGATGCCCGCGAAGCATTTCCGCTCGGTCAGCGTGATCTCTGACGACGGAGCACTTGCCGACGCGCTGTCTACGGCGCTCTTCTGTATGCCCTATGAGGAGGGAGTGAAGCTTCTTCAGCGCTTTGATGGGGTCGATGCCTTTTGGATATTTTCCGACGGTCAGAGGAGAATGACGGAGGGGTTTGAAAAAATTACACTGAAATAGTACGATGTTCCTTGTTTTCCGTCAAAACGCATATCTATTTTTTATAAATCTTCTTGACAGGGAATAGGAAAAACTGTATAATATAATTGTATAAAAAATTGGCGCACTTTTAGGATATATATCTTCACGTGCGCCTTTTTCACAAATATAAATACGGAAGGTATTCGTTATGCTCGCATTTCGTTTTTTAGGTAAAACTCATTTGCCACATAATAAAAATACGTCGATGCTTTCTGCGGTGGAAATGCCGCCTCCCGCAGAGGTGCTTATTCCATTGCTTCAGCACATAGGCGCGCCCGCAGAGGCTATCGTGAAGAACGGTGACTACGTGAAGGTCGGTCAGAAGATCGCCGAGGCATCGGGATACGTCTCGTCGCCGATATACGCGTCGGTATCAGGTACTGTCGGAAAGCCCGAGGAGTATCTTCGTGCCGACGGAAGAAAAGTTCCCGCTATAAGAATAGTGTCCGACGGTGAAATGGCGCTTTTTGAAGAGATAGCTCCTCCCACAGTGTCGGATCTTGACTCGCTGATCCTTGCGGCAAGAGAGTCGGGTGTTGTGGGACTTGGCGGCGCGGGATTTCCTCTTTCCGTGAAGCTTGACGCTCTGAAAAAGGGAAATATCGACACGGTGGTCTTCAACGGCGCTGAGTGTGAGCCGTATATTACAAGCGACACAAGAACTATGATCGATCAGGCCGACAGAATAAAATACGGTCTTGAGCTTATAGAAAAGTACGCGCCTACAGTCAAGAAATTTATTTTTGGAATAGAGAAAAACAAGCCCGAGGCGATAGCTAAGATGAGGCAGATCTTCTCGGGTTCGGACAAGGTCACGGTGAAGCCTCTTCATCCGAGATATCCTCAAGGCGCTGAGAAGGTGCTCATATTCAATACCACGGGACGTACAGTACCCGAGGGCAAGCTCCCCGCTGACGTTGGCGTTCTGGTTATGAACGTCAGCACACTTGCGGCATTCGCGGAATACTGCGAGAGCGGTATGCCCCTTGTCAGCAGGAATATCACTCTCGACGGAGGCGCTGTAGCAAAGCCAATGAATATAAAAGCTCCTATAGGAACGGCTATCCACGATATAATCGAGTTTGGCGGCGGTACTAAGGAGAATGTCGGAAAGATACTTCTCGGCGGACCTATGATGGGAAGCGCTGTATATTCCTCTGACGAGCCCGTGACAAAGACCACGGGAGCTATCACAGTGCTCGGCATCAAGGAATCGTTACAGCCTACAGAATCCCCCTGTATTCGCTGCGGAAGGTGCGCGGAATCCTGCCCTCATAACCTGATACCCGACAGCTTTTCAAAGGCTCTTGAGCTTGATAACAAGGAGGAGAGAATAAACCTGCTTGAAAAGAACAAGATAATGCTTTGTATGGAGTGCGGCTGCTGCTCCTACGTCTGCCCCGCGGGAAGACCGCTGGTGCAGAACAACAAGCTTGCAAAGGCGGAGTACCGTGCGCATCTTGCAAGTCTTAAGGATAAATAAGGGAAGGAGATAGTAATGGAACATCTGGTCGTAAGCTCGTCACCCCACATACACACGGGAACAAATACGAGCAAGATAATGCGCGACGTTGTGATCGCACTTTTGCCCGCGGCGGTAGCTTCGGCTCTGCTTTTCGGTCTTAAGGCGCTGGCTATCATACTTGTATCTGTGGCAAGCGCGGTGCTCTCCGAGTATCTCTTTAACCTTGCGTGTAAGAAAAAACAGACCGTCACCGACCTCAGCGCTGTGGTCACAGGTCTTCTGTTAGCGCTCAATCTGCCCCTTAAGGTCGAGCTCTGGCAGTGCGCTGTAGGCGCGGCTTTCGGTATCGTTGTGGTAAAATGCTTCTTCGGAGGTATCGGAAAGAACTTTGCAAACCCCGCTATTGCCGCGAGAGTATTTCTTATAATCGCTTTCGGACAGGTGGCGGGAGGCTCTGCCACAAGATTTGCCGAGCTCGAAAGCGGAGCAACCCCCCTTGTGGTCATTGAAAGCGGAGAGGGAAGTCTCCCCTCGCTTTTCGAGATGTTTATAGGAAACAGAGGAGGAGCTATAGGTGAGACCTGCGCCCTCGCTCTGATAATCGGATTTGTCTATCTTCTTGTGAGAAAGGTGATAAGCTGGCATACCCCCGTTTTCTTTGTGGCAACGGTATTTGTGCTTTCGCTTATTGTTAAGCAGGATCTTACCCTTGCGCTCTACGAGGTGCTCAGCGGAGGTCTGCTTATCGGCGCTATATTTATGGCGACCGATTACGTTACCTCGCCGACTCACAAGACGGGAAAGGTCATCTTTGCCATTGGCTGCGGAATTATCACCATACTTATAAGATTCTGGGGCTCTTACCCGGAGGGCGTTTCCTTTGCGATACTCTTTATGAATATCCTCGCGCCCTATATTGAAAAGATAAATATAAAGAAGCCGCTGGGAGGTATAAAAGATGGTAAAAAGTAAGCTTATGCCAACTATTGTGCTTTCAGCTATATGCGTCGCGGTGGCGCTTCTCCTTGCGGGGGTCAATACCTTTACCCTGCCGAGGATAGAGGCGGCTCAGGCGGAAAAGGCAAATGCCGCTCTGATTGAGGTGTTGCCCGGCGGAGGCGATTTCGAGGAGATCCCGATCGAGGGAATGCCCACGGAGGTCACGGCGGCGTACAAGTCGTCAAACGGAGGATACGTCTTTCAGATGACGGTTACGGGATATAAGCCCGGGCTTGTGATAATGTGCGGAATAGACTCCGACGGAAAGATCGCGGGAGCGAAATTTATTCAGTCAAACGAGACCCTTTCAGCCGAGGTCGGTCTTGGTGATAAGTTTGTGGGATACGACAGAGAGTCGATAACTACAGACATAATCGCAGGACCTACCGCGAAGCTTACCACAAACGCGTACTATCAGGCTATTGAGGCGGCGCTTAACGCCTTTGAGATCGCTAACGGAGGAAGCGTTGATCTTCGCACTCCCGAGGAGATACTGCAGGATAACTGCAATGACGCTATGGGCAGCGAGGGAGTCAGATATGAAAAATGGTTTGCCTATGAGGCGCTTGGCGAGTCCACAGAGATATATACTGCCGAGGACGGCAGCGCTGTGGTCCTTGTCGGAGAGACCTACGTAGGTATAAAAAATGACGGAAGCTTCGCTAAGGAGAGTGAGCTTTCGGCAGAGATCAAGGAAAAGGCAAAAGCCGCTTACGGTATATACTCATCGGCTGAGCTTACCGAGGTCGTAAAGCCTGAGGGTGTGAGCTCCGACGTTGAGAAGATCTACGTCAGCGGAAGCGGAAATTATCTCTTTGAGCTTCGGGCGCGGGGCTACGGAATAGTTGGAGACAAGTACGCCTCGGGCGAGTTCATAAAGCTTAAGCTTGTGATCGGTAAGGACGGAAGGATAATGTCTATCCTCACCACGTATCAGAAGGAATCTCCGAACGTTGGTGACGTCACGATAGATCCCGAATACTACGAGCAGTATAACGGAAAGGGCGCTTCGGACTACGAGAGCGTTGCTACAGTGTCGGGCGCTACCGTTTCTACCACGGGATATAAGAACGCAATAAAGATAGCCTTTGAGGCTTATGAAATACTGAAGGGAGGAAACTGAAATGTCGGGAACTAAAAAGCTTTCTATCCTTCTTCAGGGAATAATCAAGGAAAACCCCGTTCTGATACTCGTTCTCGGAACGTGTCCCACACTTGCAACGACCTCCTCTGTGATATCGGCTCTGTCTATGGGAATTGCGGCAACCTTTGTGCTTGTAGGCTCGAACGCCGTTATTTCAGCACTCAGAAACGTGATCCCCGACACTGTCAGAATTCCTTGCTATATAGTCATCATAGCGGGATTCGTTACGGCACTGCAGATGCTGCTTCAGGCATATCTGCCGTCTATTTACGATATGTTGGGTGTATATCTCGCGCTTATTGTGGTAAACTGTATTATACTCGGAAGGGCTGAGATGTACGCGAGAAAAAACAGCGTTGTTGATTCTGCTCTCGACGGACTCGGAATGGGTCTTGGATTCCTTTTCGCACTGCTCGTTATGTCTACCATTCGCGAGGTCATCGGCGCGGGTTCATTTGCGGGAATTGCAATACCCTTTGTTGAAAACTATAAGATCCCGATACTCACTCAAGCCCCCGGAGGATATCTTGTTTTCGGTATCGTTATAGCTACCATGAACAAGCTGACCTCAAAGCGCGGCGGAGTGAAGAGAAAATCCTTCTCCTGCGAGGGCTGTCCATCGGCTGAGGGCTGCTCGGGCGGTTGCAATGCGGAGAAGGGAGAGGAGGAAGCAGACGTATGATTTATAAGGAATTGATACTGATACTTATGGGTGGAGTTCTTGTTAACAACTACGTTCTTCAACAGTTCCTCGGAATTTGTCCCTTCCTCGGAGTATCAAAAAAATTCGATCAGGCAAGCGGAATGGGAATAGCGGTAACCTTCGTAATGCTCTTTGCGACGGCGGCGACCTGGCCTATCTACAGCTATCTGCTGAAGCCTATGAAGCTTGAATTTTTGCAGATAATCGTTTTCATACTTGTTATAGCGACTCTTGTGCAGTTCGTTGAAATAATACTGAAGCGTTTTATTCCCGCCCTGTTCAAGGCGCTGGGTGTATATCTTCCCCTTATAACCACAAACTGCGCGGTTCTTGGTGTCACACTTAACAACATAACCGACGGATACGGATTTCTTGAGTCTATGGTATCCTCGCTTGGAGTCGGACTTGGCTTCTGGCTTGCGATGGTGCTCTTTGCGGGAGTCAGATCGAGAATAGAGCCTAAAGCTCCCACCAAGGCACTCAGAGGTCTTCCCGTGACGTTGGCGGCGGCATCCATAGTCGCGATGGCATTCTACGGCTTCTCGGGCGTGGTCGAAAATTTATTGGCATAGAGGTGAGTTTATGATAATATTAATTCCCGTTCTTATCTGTCTGGGAATTGCCGTTGTGTGTGCCGTGATACTTACGGTGACCTCGGTATTTTTCTCGGTCAAGGAAGACGAGAAGGCGGTCCGTCTGCGTGACTGTCTTGCGGGGGCTAACTGCGGCGCTTGCGGATACAGCGGCTGTGACGGATATGCCAAGGCGCTTTACGACGGAAGCTGCGACAAGGTCAACCTTTGTACGCCCGGCGGTGACGCGGTGGCAAAGGAGCTTTCGGAAATACTCGGAGTTGAGGCTCAGGACGTGGTTGAGCAGGTGGCTTACGTTGCCTGTAACGGAAATTGCGACGCTATTCCGAGGAGATATAACTATCAGGGAATACAGAGCTGCAAGGCGGCAAATATGAACTATTCGGGAGATAAGTTCTGTACATACGCTTGTCTTGGATACGGAGACTGCGCGGCGGTCTGCCCCAACGATGCCATCGAGATAAAGGACGGCGTCGCTCAGGTAATAAGCAGAAAATGTATCGGCTGCGGAATGTGCGCAAGGGCTTGTCCCAACGGTATAATCCACCTTATTGCCGACGTTTCACGCGTTGCTGTCGTTTGCTCAAACAAGGACAAGGGCGCTCTCACGAGAAAATATTGCAACAGTGGCTGTATCGGCTGCGGAATGTGCAAACGCCACTGTCCCGAGGGAGCTATTTCGATCGAGAACAATCTTGCGGTGATAGATTACGAAAAATGCTCGAGGTGCGGAAAATGTACCGAGGTATGCCCCGTAGGCTGTATCAAGGAAGCCGACTATACGGGCGCAACTAAACACTGATTTTTTGGAGGCAGAGCCTTATGGAGAAAAAAAGAAGGATATTTTACGACGTTCTTTTGATCTCGGTATTGCTCTGCCTTTCGCTTTGCCTTCTGCTCGTGACCTTTCTTACCAAAAGGAGCGGAGAGCTGGTTTGTGTTGAGGTAAACGGTGAGGCTGTGGCTGAGTACCGTCTTTCTGAGGATGGGGAATACTCGCTTAACGGTGGGACAAATCTGCTGAAGATCGAGAACGGCGAGGCGTATCTCACGTATGCCGACTGTCCTGACAAGACCTGCGTGAAAACGGGAAGGATCAGATACGTAGGGCAGAGCATTGTCTGCCTTCCGAACAAGGTGACCGTTGTGGTCCGCGGAAGCGGCAGTGGCGGTGTGGATCTTGTGTCATAAGGAGGGAATATGGACAGAATAAAAAAGACGGTGCTTCTGGCAATGATGTCTGCCGTGGCGCTGGCTCTCTCGTTTCTTGAGTCCCAGATACCGACCTTTATCGCGATTCCCGGTGTCAAGCTCGGACTTGCGAATATCGCCGTGATCTTTGTGCTCTACAAGCTTGGCGCGAAGGAGGCATTTGCCGTATCATTTGTGAGACTTATCGCCGTATTTTTACTTTTTGGCGGTGTGATGCCGCTTATATACAGTATTGCGGGTGCGCTTCTCAGCCTTTGTGTGATGCTGATATTAAAAGGACTTCCCACCTTTTCCGAGATCGGAGTCAGCGTGGCTGGGGGCGTTGCCCACAATATAGCTCAGGTGCTTGTGGCGGTATTCCTTCTTGACAGCTCGGCAATATTCCTTTATCTTCCCGCGCTGCTGCTTTCGGGAACGGTAGCGGGAGTGGTGATAGGCATTATTTCCGCTATACTTGTTAAAAGAGTTAAAATAAAAACGCTTTGACTGACGAGCAGTCAAAGCGTTTTTTTATGTTATTAAAATTACTTCTTAAGAGCGATAGCAGCCTTAGCCTTCTCAACGATGTGAGCAGGTGTGAGACCGTACAGCTCAAGGAGAGGCTGGACCTTACCCGAACGGCCGAACTTATCCTCGATACCGACGCGGAGTACGGGAGCGGGGCAACCTTCGCAAACTGCCTCGGATACAGCAGAACCGAGACCGCCCATAAGGTTGTGCTCCTCAGCGGTAACGATAGCGCCTGTTTCCTTAGCCGCCTTAACGATGATATCCTTATCAAGAGGCTTGATGGTGTGGATATTGATAACTCTTGCGGAGATACCCTCCTCAGCGAGAAGCTTTGCAGCCTCAAGAGCCATATTTACCATAATACCTGTTGCAACGATGGTAACGTCCTTACCGTCAGCCATCTGAACGCCCTTACCGAGCTCGAACTTGTAATCCTCAGCGTTTACGTTCGGAACAGCCATACGTCCGAATCTGAGGTAAACAGGACCGTTTATGTTAAGAGCTGCCTCAACTGCCGCCTTTGCCTCAATAGCGTCTGCGGGGTTGATAACTACCATACCGGGGATAGAACGCATAAGAGCGATATCCTCAAGGCACTGGTGTGTTGCTCCGTCCTCACCGACGGTGATACCCGCGTGGGTAGCGCCGATCTTAACGTTGAGGTGGGGGTAACCGATCGAGTTACGAACCTGCTCGAAGGCTCTTCCTGCCGCGAACATAGCGAAGGAGGATGCGAAAACCGGCTTGCCTGTGGTTGCGATACCTGCCGCAACGCTTACCATATTGCCCTCTGCGATTCCGCAATCAAAGAATCTCTCGGGGAATTTCTTCTTGAATACACCTGTTTTTGTTGCTGCCGCAAGGTCTGCGTCCATAACAACGAAATCATACTTATCGCCAAGCTCAGCAAGGGCTGCGCCGTAGGCTTCTCTTGTAGCTATTTTATCTGCCATGATAGTTCCTCCTTAAAGCGTTGCCTTGATATCGGCTACTGCTGTTGCGTACTGCTCGTCGTTGGGAGCTGCTCCGTGCCAGCTTACCTGATTTTCCATAAAGGATACGCCCTTACCCTTTGTTGTGTTAGCGATAATTGCGGTGGGCTTACCCTTTACAGTCTTAGCTGCTGCGAGAGCTGCCGCGATCTGATCGAAATCGTGACCGTCGATTGTGATGACGTTCCAGCCGAATGCCTCAAATTTCTTATCGTGAGGAGCGGGGTTCATAACCTCTGCGATAGGACCGTCGATCTGGAGACCGTTGAGGTCAACGAAGATGCAGAGATTGTCGAGCTTGTAGTGAGCGGCAAACATAGCTGCCTCCCAAACCTGACCCTCCTGTGTCTCACCGTCGCCGAGGATGGCGTAGGTTCTGTAGTCCTTGCCGTCGATCTTAGCCGCGAGAGCCATTCCGCAGGCTGCCGAGATGCCGAGACCGAGAGATCCCGAGGTCATATCAACACCGGGAGTCCCCTTCATATCGGGGTGACCCTGAAGGTAGGAGTCAACGTGACGGAATGTCTTGAGGTCCTCCTTGGGGAAGAATCCCTTTTCAGCGAGGATCGCGTAGAGCGCGGGCGCTGTGTGTCCCTTGGAGAGAACGAGTCTGTCTCTGTTGGGATCTTTGGGGTTCTTGGGGTCAACGTTCATTTCTTCAAAATAGAGATATGTGATGATATCTGCGATTGAGAGAGAGCCGCCGGGATGTCCCGAGCTTGCGCTGTGGACCTCCTCCAGAATGTCCAGACGGACATCTGCAGCGATCTTCTTTAAACGGTTAAGTTTTGCTTGTTCCATTTTTTTAATCACCTTTCATTAATTGTTACTTAATTATATTACATTATTCTCAAAAAGTCAATAGCTTGACAATTATTCCACAATATTTATTATCAATTTATTTTGAAAGTAGTACCCTGAGGGGTATCTATGAGGGTCACGCCCTTATCGGAAAGCTCCTTGCGTATTGCGTCGGCTTTCGCGTAATCCTTAGCTGCCTTTGCCGCGCGGCGCTCGGCGATCTTTGCTTCTATCTCGGCGATGAATGGATCGTCGGATATCGGCTTTTCCTCTTCCTTGGTTGCCTCAAGGAGCTTCTTAGCTGCCTTTGTGAGGTCGAGACCGAGGACGGTATCATATTCGTCGACAAGCGCGAGCTTTGTTGCGGCGTTGGTCTTTGCCTTAAGCAGATCATAGAGGGCGGTGATGGCGAGGGAGGTGTTCAGATCGTTGTCAAGTGCTGCCTTGAAGCCTGCTCTGAGTGTCTCGGCATCAGCCTCGTTTACGGGAGCTGTGTCATTTTCCTTGATAAGCGCCGCAATTCTCTGAGCCAGCTTATTGTATGCGATCACTGTATTGTCGAGGTTCTCATAAGAGAAGACAAGTGACTTGCGGTAGTGAGACTGGAGGCAGAACATACGGTAAACGAGGGGATCGTATCCCTTGCTTTCAAGGAGAGAAACGGTAAGGAATTCGCCGCTTGACTTGCTCATCTTGCCCGAATTGGTGTTCAGGTGGTGGACGTGAAACCAATAATTACACCATTTATGACCAACGTATGCCTCGCTCTGTGCGATCTCGTTGGTGTGGTGGGGGAATGCGTTATCTATTCCGCCGCAGTGGATATCGAGGTATTCGCCGAGGTTTTTCATACTGATGCAGGAGCACTCGATATGCCAACCGGGGTAGCCGATACCCCAGGGGCTATCCCATTTAAGCTCCTGATCGTCAAATTTCGACTTTGTAAACCAGAGAACGAAGTCAGCCTTGTTTTTCTTGTTGGTGTCCTCCTCAACTCCCTCGCGGACGCCCACAGCGAGGTCGTCCTCCTTAAAGTCGTTGAAGACGTAATACTGCTTGAGCTTCGAGGTGTCGAAATAGATATTTCCGCCAGCCTCGTAGGCGTATCCTTTTTCGATAAGCGAGGTGATGACCTCGATGAAGCTATCGATACAGGAGGTTGCGGGGGCAACCACGTCGGGGGTCTTGATGTTCAGCTTTGCGCAATCGGCGAAGAAGGCATCGGTATAGAATTTAGCTATCTCCATAACGGTCTTCTTTTCTCGCTTAGCGCCCTTGAGCATTTTGTCCTCGCCCTCGTCGGCGTCGCTTGTGAGGTGACCGACATCGGTGATGTTCATAACTCGCTTTACGTCATAGCCCGAATAGCGGAGGTGCTTTTCAAGCACGTCCTCCATAATATAGCTGCGAAGATTTCCTATGTGGGCATAGTGATATACCGTTGGTCCGCAGGTATACATATTTACCTTGCCGGGAACGTTCGGTATGAATTCTTCTCTTTTTCTTGAGAGGGAATTGTAGATAAGCATTTCTGTCTCCTTTTTATATCTTGATCTTACTGATTGTTTGCTTTTTTGACCTGCTTTTCAAGCTCATTGAGCTTAGCCTCAAGGGCTTTTATCTGCTGAGCGATGGGGTCGGGAATATTGACGTGGTCAAGGGGATCTACCTTCTGACCCTCGCGCTTTACTATCTTCGCGGGGATTCCCACAGCCGTGCAGTTCTCGGGTATCTCCTCAAGGACTACGGCGTTTGCGGCGATCTTGGTGTTATCTCCTATCTTGAAAGGACCGAGGACCTTAGCTCCCGCACCTACCATAACACCGTTTCCGAGTGTTGGGTGTCGTTTGCCCTTGTCCTTACCCGTACCTCCGAGGGTAACTCCCTGATATATTGTGCAATCGTCTCCGATGACTGTCGTCTCTCCGATGACGACTCCCATACCGTGGTCGATGACAAGACCCTTGCCGATCTCAGCACCGGGGTGGATCTCAATACCTGTGAGATGTCTTGCTGTCTGGCTTATGGCTCTTGCGGCGAGATATTTTTCCTTGATATGAAGCTCGTGGGCTACTCTGTACGCGATAAGGGCGTGGAGTCCCGAATAAAGGAGCACGACCTCGGCGGTGCTTTTTGCGGCGGGGTCTCTTTCCTTTATAGCCTTTATATCGTATTTGATATATTCGCTGAGCTTCGCGATATTTTCCTTTGCCGCGACAGCCTTCTTTTTAAGCTCTGCTTTTTTTTCTTCGGCTTTTTTAGGGTCTTTTACGATAACGATCTTTGCGACTCGCATAAATCTACCTCCAAATAAAAATGAAGCCTCTGTACCCAAAGGTACAGAGGCATATTAACGCGGTTCCACTCTGCTTCAAAGACGAGTGTCTTTGATCTCTTGTCCGTAACGGGGACTAAGCGCTGAAGATCAGGACCTCCCGAGCGCACATTTCCGCTTCTCGCCATACCGCTCACAGCCAAGGCGGTAATTCTCTGAGGCGAGGTAAACGCGTTTTTCTTCCCGTTCATCGGTCAAAATATATTACATCACATATTATACACGATAATATTAGTTTTGTAAACAGTTTTTTGAAATTTAGTTTTCGGATTTATCGCCCTCAAGGAATTCCGAGATATCAATCTCCCTGAGCTTTGCCTCGGGGATCTTACCCTTTGTTCTCTCGAAATAGGCGATATTGTTTCTCAGCATAAAGTTGAACTGATTTGAGGGGGTTCTTTTTTCCGCCTCGCAGATATAGAGAAGCCTTTTCAGCATATCCTCGGAGAGGCGTACGTTGATGCTATAGCTGTTTTTCATATTGACTTTTCCTTATTTCTTCTTATTCTGAGTGTTATTCTTTCTTACGGTTGTTGTATTCTTACCCGCATTCTTCTTTTCGGAGCGAATGAGGAAGACAGCCGCTACCGCGATACCGATGAGAACTATCGCGAAGATGGCAATTGAAACGTAGGTGGAAGGACCGACCTCATCCTCGGTCTCATTTTCATCATTATCGGTTGTCTCTGCGGGGACATCGTTCTTAGTATAGGTCACGGTCTCCTCACGGTTTGCGCCGTAAAGATATCCCGAGACAGTCAGCTTATCCGCCGTATATCCCTCTATTGCGGGGGAAACGATGCTGTAAGATCCGCCGTAGGGGATAGCATCTCTTGTTTCGGGGGCGTGGAGCTCATTGCCCTCGGTGTCGAGGTACTTCACGGTGATCGACGCATCAGCGGAAGAAGACTCTGTTCTTGAAGCGTCAGCGGCGGTCTTTTTGCAGTCCTCGAAGGCGTTTGCGGCGATCATATCGTCGCCTATAGCTGAGTTGAGGAGCAGCTTATCGAGAGAGCGACAGCCCTTGAAGGTCCACTCGGGAATGCTGACGGGAGCAAGGACAGCCGCGTCTGTAACAGCCGAGCAGAAGGCGAAGGCTCTAGCACCCATTGTCTGCACTCCTGCGGGAACGAAAGCCGCGGTAAGTGCGGAGCAGCCCTCGAAGGCAGACTCACCTATAGAGATGAGAGACGCGGGAAGGGAAATGTTCTTAAGAGCCGTGTTAAAGGCGAAGGAGCATTTTCCGAGAGAGGTCACCGAATCGGGTATCGTTACGTTTTCGAGTACCGAGAAGCTATAGAAGGCATAAGCGCCGACCTTTGTTACACCGTTCGAGATGGTGACAGTTTTCGCGGAGGTGGCAACAGCCGCCCAAGGCGCTTCGGAGGAGCTTGTGAAGTCCTTCATCTCGCCGCTGCCCGAGATGCTCAGGGTCTTGGTATCGGAATCGTATTTCCAGACGAGTCCGTTTTCGCACGTTCCCTCAGCGCTTTTAGCGTTTGACTTACCGCAGGCGGTGAGAGAGAGGATAAGTAAGAGCGACACCAAAAGGAGCGCCGTTATTCTGATGGTTCTTTTCATTTTCTTTTACCTTTCAAAAATAAGTAATCTATACTATCACATTATATTATACAATATTTCTTATTCTCTGTCAATGGTGATTACGGCAAAATAATTGGGATCGAGCCGTGAAATTTCGGTGGAAATACTCTCTTTGAGCTGAATGTCGGAGAGCTTTAGCTCAAAGGGGGCGAGAACGTCGAAGATCAGATTTGAGTGAGTAGAGCCGCTGACGTATCTGAAATCGTGGATATCGAGCTCGGGGGATACTCTTTTTACAGCCTCGCGGACGCTGTTTCGGAGAGCTGTGACCTTTTCGTCATCGGTGACTATTGGGTCGAGGTGTACCGTCGCTTTGACAGACATCTCGGAAAAGAGCCGCTTTTCCAGATTATCTATAGCGTCGTGAGTCTCAAATATATTTTTTGAGCCGTCTACCTCGGCGTGAAGGGAGGCTATGGTGTTTCCCGCGCCGTAGTTGTGTACTATCAGATCGTGAATTCCGATTATCTCGGGATATTCGGCGGCGATGCTTCTTATCTTTTCTATGACCTCGGGGTCGGGAGCTCCGCCAAGTATCGAATTTTTTGCTTCAAGAAGTACCTTTACTCCCGCGATGAAGATTATCACCGACACCGCAACTCCCATATATCCGTCGGTAACGAAGCCCGTAAAGTGGGTTATTATCATAGATACAAGGACCGCCGAGGTGGCGATAGCGTCGCAGAGGCTGTCGAGGGCGGTGGCTTTTACGACCGAAGAGCCTATCCTCTTGCCTATCTTTCCGTTGAAGAGAGATATCCAAAGCTTTGTGGCAATAGAGAGAATAAGTATTGCGGCGCTCATAGCTCCGAGCTTTGTGGGCTCGGGAGAGATTATCTTTTCCACCGAGGAGGAGAAGAGCTTGAAGGAGATCGTGATTATGATAAAGGAGACGATCATCGAGGCGAAGTACTCAAATCTCGCGTGACCGAAGGGGTGGCCTCGGTCCGCGGGCTTCACCGATATCTTAAAGCTTATGAGCGATATTACCTGCGACATAGCGTCGGAGAGATTGTTGACGGCGTCGGCTGTGACCGATACCGAAGCCGAGAGCACACCCGCTGTGAGCTTCGCTATGGCGAGGAGAATGTTGAATATTATTCCCACCGCGCTTGAGAGCGTGCCGTAGGCGCTCCTCACGGTAGGATCATTGAGCTTTTCTCTGTTTTTAATAAAGATACGGCATAGGAGTTCTGTCATAATGTCACCTGAAAATTAAAACTTGAAATATAGGAAGGGATTGTATCCCGAGTTTACAAGATAAGCCACCGAAAGCAGGATAGCCGACAGCGAGAGGGCGTTCTGAAGGAAGGATAACGACGTCCTCCGTCTTTCGCCTCTGAGGGCAGCTAAGGTCAGCTTTTTCGGTATATCTGTTGAGGCTATCGCCATTATCGCAAGGACTGTGAGACTGCGGAGCAGTGTATAAAGGCTATCCGAGGTATATAGCGCTGTGCCGCCAAATCCTATAAGGATCTTAAGGGCGGCGAGGCTGTCCGAGACCGAAAATCCGTTGGCAGTGCCATCGGCGGCGAAGATCAGCCACCCGACGGCTATGAGCAAAAGAGAGTAGGCTCGGCGCAGGAGCGAGGGAAGTCTTTCAAGCCATTTCAGAAGAAAGGCTTTCTCCAGCGAGAGGATAAGAAAATAATAGAGTCCCCACAAAAGAAAATTGAGTCCCGCCCCGTGCCAGAGCCCTGTTAAGCTCCAGACAATGAGGAGATTCAGATAGGTCCGCGGCTTTCCTCTGCGGTTTCCGCCGAGGGGGATATAAAGGTAGTCTCTGAAAAAGCTTGAGAGGGTGATATGCCACCTTCTCCAGAATTCGGTTATACTCCTTGAGATATAGGGGTAATTGAAATTTTCGGGGAATGAAAAGCCGAATATCTTTCCAAGACCGATAGCCATATCGGAGTATCCCGAAAAGTCAAAATAGATCTGGAACGAGAAGAATATAACTCCGAGCCAGACCGAAAGAAGGTCGGAGTCTCTTGTGAAGCCGAGGGCGAAGGTCTCCCACATCTCTCCCGCGGTGTTCGCGAGAATGACCTTCTTAGAAAGCCCCACAGAAAAGCGCCTGACTCCCTCAGCCGCAAGGGTGAGTGAATGTCTGCGCCCTCTCATATCCTTTTCTATATCGCCGTATTTTACGATAGGACCTGCTATGAGCTGTGGAAAAAGAGTGACGTAGGTAGCGGGAATAAAAGGGTCTTTCGCCGCTTTTACCTCGCCCCTGTAGATATCGATCACATAGGAGAGCGACTGGAAGGTATAAAAGGAGATGCCTATCGGCAGAGGAATATTAAGAGGCTTTAGTGAGCTTCCCAGAAGGATATCCGAGAGAAGCTCGGTGAATGCTCCGAAATATTTGAAAAAGGCAAGGAGCGAGAGGTTAAAGGTCACAGCGAGGATAAGAACTCCCTTTGGGTCTTTGCCTCTCTCCCGCTTTTTTTC
This sequence comes from Oscillospiraceae bacterium, assembly GCA_015064085.1. Classification (GTDB taxonomy): domain Bacteria; phylum Bacillota; class Clostridia; order Oscillospirales; family CAG-272; genus HGM12713. The sequence goes on from SVSX01000003.1 coordinate 33,302, forward strand.
TATAAGCCGTCCGAAAATATAGTCGGATAGGATAGTGAAAAGCATCAAAAAAAGATATACGGGCTCTCCCATAGCATAAAAAACAAGGCTGAAGAGGAGAAGCACGTAATTTCCCGCTTTTCTTGGGAGAATAAAATAGACGGCGATGCAAAGCGGAAGAAAGAGAAAGAGAAATTCAAGTGAGGAAAAAAGCATTTTTCAAGCTCCCGTAAAATGAATATGTAATTTCTCTTTCTCTTTATCTATTCGGATCTACTCGAGCTCCAGCATTGCCTCGACGGCAGACATTATTCCGATCCTGCCGCTTTCGTAGGTGAGTCCTCCCTGAAGGTAGGCGGTGTATGGGGGGCGAAGAGGTCCGTCTACCGAGAGCTCTATCGACGAGCCTTGCGTAAACGCTCCCGCCGCCATAATGACCTCGTCAGTGTACCCCGGCATTGCCCAGGGCTCGGGGGTCACGAAGGAGTCTATGGGTGAGCCCGCCTGAATACCTCTGCAAAGGGCGCAGAGCTTTTCGGGGGATCTTGTGAGTACGGTCTGTATTATATCATATCTCGGCTCATTCCATTTGGGCTCGACCTCATATCCGAGAGCGTCGAACATATAGGCGGCAAGATGTGCCGTTTTGATAGCCTGAGCCGTTGTGTGGGGGGCATAGAAAAGCCCCTTGAAGATGCTCTTGGTCTGACCGAGAGTAGCGCCGACCTCACAGCCGACACCGACCGACGTCAGACGGTAGGAGGCAAGCTCCACCGCCTTTGCGCTTCCCGCGATATATCCGCCGCTTTCAGCCATACCGCCGCCGGGATTTTTGATGAGCGAGCCGATTATCATATCCGCGCCGTGTGCGGTGGGCTCTTCTGTTTCGGTAAATTCGCCGTAGCAGTTATCCACCACCACGTAAGAGTCGGGAGATATCTTTTTGACGAACGCCGTGACCTCGGCGATCTGAGCGACGCTGAGGGTCTTTCTGTTGAGATATCCCTTTGAGCGCTGAATGAATACCACCTTTACCTTGCTTTTGTGCTCGGTGAGGACGGCACTTATCCGCTCAAGGTCGAAGCTTCCGTCGGGAAGAAGGTCGGACTGCATATATGAGACTCCGAAATCCTTAAGAGAGCCGTTACCCGCCTCTCCAACGTTTCCTATGACCTCGTCGAGGGTATCGTAAGGCTTACCCGCTATAGAGAACATAATATCCCCAGGGCGGAGAAGACCGAAAAGACCTATGGTCAGCGCCTGAGTTCCGTTTACGATGCTGTGACGGACAAATGCCGCCTCAGCTCCCATAACGTCAGCCCATATTCTGTCGAGGGTATCTCTTCCTCTGTCATCGTAGCCATATCCGCTCGTTGGAGCAAACATAGCCTCGCTCACTCTGTGCTCGGCGAATGCCCTCATAATTTTTTCGGTGTTCGCAAAGGAGATAGCGTCTACTCTCGCGAAAACCTCCTTGAGCTTTTCCTCGGCTTCCGCCGCGAGTCCTAAAACTTTATCAGAAAATATCATATCAGTCTCCGTTATTTCAGTTGGTTTATAAATTCCACAGTGAGGTCGGCACAGGCTTTCGCATCGTTAAGGTCGCAGAGCTCATTCTGGGTGTGGATATATCTTGTGGGGATAGAGAGCGCGCCTGCCTTGCAGCCCATACCCGTCATCTGCACCGAGCTGGTATCCGTTCCTCCGTAGGTGAGTATTTCGTGCTGGTAGGGGATCTTCTTTTCCTTTGCGATCTCGGTGAGCATCTCTACGACCTCTCTGTGGCAGATGACAGAGCTGTCCTTTATTTTGATAGCCGCGCCCTTTCCGACGGAACACGCCATAGGCTTAGCTCCCTCGGCGTCACCTGTTCCCGTAACGTCGTATATCAGCGCGTAATCGGGCGCGATAGCGAAGGACGCGGGCTTTGCTCCTCGGCAGCCTACCTCCTCCTGAACCGAGAAGACGTAGTAAACGTCGTGCGCGAGCTCCTTTTCGCTGAGAGCTTCGGCTATGCTTATGAGCACAGCGCAGCCTACTCTGTCGTCAAGGGGTCTGCCCGAGACTCTGCTTGAGGTCAGCCTTCTGAGCGAGGGCTCGACAACGAAGAAGTCGCCGATCTTTACCCGTCTTTCGGCATCCTTTTTGTTTTTTGCCCCGATGTCGATGATGAATTTATCAGCAGAGAAGTCGGAGGATTTCACTCCGCTCTCGCAGATGACGATACCGTGAACGCCTTTTTCGGACACTACTCCCGCGGCGTAAGCCGCCACAAGGCTTATGCCTCCGACGCTTGACACGCGGATAAATCCGTTATCCTGAATATAGGTGACGAGAAAGCCGATCTCGTCCATATGAGCGCAGAGCATTATCTTTTTTTTATTTTCACCCTTGCCCTCTTTTTTTGCGATAAGGTTGCCCATATTGTCGGTAAAGACCGAGTCGGCGTAGGGTGAGATGATCTCAGAGAGCTTAGCCGAGACGGCGGTCTCCCTTCCCGAGACCGAGGGGATAAGGCAGAGTGTTTTCAGTGTGTTGTACATAATCTATCCTTTCTGTCAGATCGCGGCGAGCACGTCGGATACGAGCAATGCCGAGAGGAGCTTTATCATTGAGAAATAATCCTCCTTATCCACCACGCAGGCGGGGGAGTGAAGGTATCTTGTGGGAGCGGAGAGTGCGAGGGTACGCACACCAACGCCACTCTTATGAATATGGGAGGCGTCGTTTCCGCCCGACACGTATTTCTTTATCTGTACGGGGATATTCTCCCTCCCCGCGATAGCGAGGAGCGCGTCGACCATAGGACGGTCGTAGATGGTGGAGCGGTCCATAAGCGAGATAGCTCCGCCCTCTCCCTGTATCGCCACCTTAGCCGAGTCCTTTGTACCTGCTATATCGGCGACGGCGGTTGTTTCAAGAACGATAGCCATATCGGGCATTATCGTTTGCGCCGCTACCTGAGCTCCCGAGATGCCTATCTCCTCACGTACGGTGAAGCAGAAATAAAGGTCATAGGGAAGAGTGTCCCTTATCCCATAGAGCTCACGCATAAGGAGTATCAGCACGGCACAGCCGAGTCTGTCATCCAGAGCCTTTCCCTTTATCTTTCCTCCGTCCTTGCCGAATTCGTAAAATTCCGAGCTGAAGGTGGCATAGCTTCCAACGTCGATACCGAGGTCCGACGCCCCTTCCTTTGAGGAGAGACCGATGTCGATATAGAGAGAGGAGGTCTTCGGGACTTTTTCTCTCTCGTCGGATTTTTTCAGGTGTATCGGCTTAGAGCCTATAACACCCTCAACAGTACCGTCCTTTGTTTCGACCGAGACGTTCTTTCCCGAAAGAACGCGGTTGTCGATCCCGCCGACAGTGTCAAATTTCAGATAACCCTCATCGGTGACCTCGGTCACCATAAATCCCACCTCGTCCATATGAGCCGACAGCATTATCTTCTTTCGACTTCCGCTTCCGATATGGGCGATGATATTTCCAAGTCTGTCTTTTTTCAGACTGTCGCAGCAGTCCTTTATCTCTTCAGAAATGAATTCCGAGACAGCTCCCTCGCAGCCCGAAGGACCGAAGAGGAGACAGAGCTTCCGCAAAAGCTCAATTTCGTCAAGCTTTTTCATTCCGCAAACGCCTCCTTTATCTCGTTACTGCAAACAAATTCGCGAAGTAGCGCACCGAGAGTCTCGGCATCCTCAAGGTTAAGTATCTCATTATAGGTGTGCATACTCTTTATCGGCAGACCGATATCGACCGTCGGCACTCCTCTTCCCACAAGATTGAGGGCGGGGGTATTTGTTCCCGTTGTGGAGGGAGCGGCGACCCTTGCGAATTTAATATCCTTTGAGCGGCAGAGCTCCTCGGTCATAAGTGTAAGTCTTCTGTCGGTTATGGGGGAGTGAGCTATAGACACGCCGCCCTTAAGCTCCAGGGTTTCAGCCTTTGGAGTGTCGGGAGTCCTGGCGAAGTTAACGTCGATGACCATTGCGTAGTCGGGATCAAGTGAAAAGGCGGCGGGGGCGATGCCTCCTATGCGCACCGTCTCCTCGTGGCAGGAGAGAACGAGATAAACGTCGCCCGCAAGCTCATCGGCACTTATTTTTGAGAGTGCGTGGAGAGCTACAGCGGCGCACGCCTTGTCGTCAAAGGATTTTCCCGCGATACAGCCGTCAAGAAGCTCGGTATATCTCGGCGCGAAGCCTACGGCAGAGCCTATAGGCACGAGCTCACATATCTCCTCCTTTGAGTATCCCGTGTCAATGAGAAGCTCATCGATCGGAACGGTCTTGTCCGAGTCACCCGAGCCTCTGAGGTGAGGGGGAGTTGAGGCGATAACACCTCTGAGTTTTTCCTTTCCGTAGATCACCACGTCGGATGCCTGAAGGATAGATCTGTCAAGACCGCCTATAGAGGTGACCGAAAGAAATCCGCCCTCCTTAACGTCGGTGACCATCATTCCTATCTCGTCGAAATGGGTATCGACAAGTATCTTCGGAGGGTTCTCCTTGTTGCATTTACGCAAAAGGATAATATTGCCCACAGCGTCCTGCTTTATTTCGTCAAAATCATTATTCAAAAGCCTTTTCAGCTCATCGAACGACCCTTCCTCAAAGGAGGACACCGTCATAAGTGAGCATAGGGAAAATATCAGTTCCTTAAGTTCCATTTTGTCTCCGTTCGGGTCTCAGCCCCAATATTTTTTGTCAAGGCTCCTGTATTGGATAGCCTCGGCGATATGCTTGGCGTCGATCATTTCGCACTTGTCAAGGTCGGCAATAGTCCTTGCCACCCTCATTATTCTGTCGTATCCGCGGACAGACATTCCCATTCTTTCATAAGCAGCCTTCAGCAGTATTCCTGCCGAGTCGGTCATCTTGCAGTATTTGCCGATGTCGGCGGCGCTGAGCTGCGCGTTGCAGAATATCCGCGAGTCCTCACTGAGCCTCGCACGTGCGAACTCTCTCGCCTCGCAGACTCTCTTTCTGATATCCGCGGAGCTTTCCGCCGTCTCGGGCGCTTTATTTATTTCGTCGTATGAAAGAGAGGGAAGCTCGATCTGTATATCTATTCTGTCGAGCATAGGTCCGCTTATCTTGGATATGTAGCGCTTTACGTCGACAGGTGAGCAGGTGCATTTTTGTGTTGGGTGACCGAAATATCCGCATCTGCAGGGATTCATAGCTCCCACAAGCATAAAGGAGCAGGGATAGGTCACTCGTCCGTTGGCACGGGTTATAGTTACCTGTCTGTCCTCAACGGGCTGACGGAGAGCGTCTGTGACCGCCTTCGGAAATTCGGGCAGCTCGTCGAGAAAAAGTACGCCGTTGTGTGAAAGAGAGACCTCACCGGGCAGGGGATTGATACCGCCGCCGACAAGGCTCACGGTGCTCATCGTGTGATGAGGGGAGCGGAAGGGGCGCTGAGAAAGGAGCGAGATATTCTCGGGGAGAGTTCCCGCTACCGAATGTATCTTGGTAGTCTCTATCGCCTCGTCGAAGGTCATAGGAGGGAGAATGGTGGAAAGTCTTTTGGCAAGCATAGACTTTCCCGTTCCGGGAGGTCCTATGAGGAGAATGTTGTGTCCGCCCGCGGCGGCGATCTCCATAGCTCTCTTTGCCATTGCCTGACCTCGGACGTCGGAAAAATCAATGGGAGAAGCCCCGAGGGCGCTCTTTCCCTCGTTCGGGATATATCTCACGGGCTCAAGGAGCGCCGTGCCGTTCAGGTGCTCTACAAGCTCTCTCATATTTTTCGGCGCGTATACAGTTATTCCCTCAACAGCCGCCGCCTCGGCGGCGTTTTCGGGCGGAGCGTAAAATTCCTTAAATCCCGAGTCTCTTGCCGAGGCGCACATACAGAGGACGCCTCTGACCGAGCGGAGCTCTCCCGAAAGCGAAAGCTCACCCGTAAAGCATTTATTTGAAAAATCCACCTCGTGGCGGACGATACCGCCGCATCTCAGTATCGAGAGCAATATTGCCGTATCGAGGGATGAGCCCTCCTTCTTTCTGTCTGCGGGGGCGAGATTTATGGTCTTGTCGAGAGGGGGGAAGCGAAAGCCGCTGTTTTCGCATGCGGTACGTACTCGCTCCTTTGCTTCCTTGACCGCAAGGTCGGGAAGACCCACAAGCTCGAATTTCGGTATGTTTGATCGGGAATTGCACTCTACGGTAACGATATAGCCGTCTATTCCGTAAAGACCCGCGCTGTAAACTGTTGAGAGCATTTAAAAACCTTCCATAAAAATATAATTACACTTATTTTATCATATAATTCACCTCTTTACAATAACAATGGAAAAATTTTAATAATTTCTTTTCAATCTGTCTCAAGTGATGGTTGAAAGAAATCCTCTTCGCGGTTATTGCAAAAAAGCGAAGCAGTGTATAATCAATATAAAAAGCGGTTGTCCCAATTTTTTATTCGAGACAGCCGCCTTTTTTATTATTTATCTTTTTTCTGAAAGAGTCCTGAAGAGCTCGGCGTAGATCGGGTTTCGCTGAAGTCTGCGCACGTAGATATAGGGTGCTCTTGCCATATCGAAGGAGTATTTCATCTCAGAGGTTATGAACGGGCGGGGAATGACCACCGTTTCGAACGCCTCGGGAATGGTGAGGATAGCGGGAGCGGTTACGTCCCAGATGACCTTAGACCATCCGTATTCCGACCTTCCGAGCTCCTTGTTATAGCTTTTGGTGAGTGTTACAAGATAGTCGCAGAGCTCATTTTTGCCCGACAGATAATACTCGAGCTCGGGTACTGTGGTGATGAGCTCAGAGCACATACCGCGGCAGGGAATGTGAATTATCGGTATGCCGCTGTCAAAGACTACTTGAGAGGCGAGAAGGTCGCCGCGCAGATTGAATTCCGCTGTGTCGGGGCAGTGAAGGGCGTGTCCGCCAAGCCAGATGACCACAGCCTTGTCAACTATCTCGGGATATTTGATTATTGCCGAGGCGACATTCGTGATAGCGCCGACGGCGGCAATATACACAGTTTCCTCAGAGGAGAGGACCAGCTCGGCGATCTTGTCTGCCGCCTCTGACTCCACGGGTGTGTCTGCGGAGCTAAGGAATTCCGACGAGCCTCTGTATATGGGGGTGGAATAGCTCGGGTCTGTCAGCTTAGCTATCTTGAATATCTCGTGATAGCTTTGCTCCATTCCGTCGCCTGCAGAACTTGATCGACTGTTGAAAAAGGGAGCGGCGCAGATCGCCATAAGATTTATCTTCTCGGAGGAGAGCATCGAGTAGGCAATGGCGTACTGATCGTCTACCTCGTTGTACGCGTCGGTGTCGAGGATCATATTCTTTTTTGTGGGGCTCTTGATGTCGAGCAGAATGTCATTCATATTCATAGCGTTTACCTCTGAAATCATTAGTCAATCAAAATTTTTCTTGATCTCAGCTCCAAAATGAAGCGGATCAAAATGATCGTTTATCTCCCATAAGTAGCTGTACAGATACAGAATATGTGTGTAATGAGGGGGCTTGACTATATATTGCTTATAATCGGCAAAGCGTTCCCAAAACTCGTCCGATGTGTAACGTTCGGGAAGATCGGATAATAATTTCGCGAAGGAATCTGCCTGATCGTCAGAAAGTGACATCCGAACGCTGTAAACCGAAGGATTTGGCAAATTTGGTGATTTGTCAAATTTTTCTTTTGCTTTTGGATTTTCTGCAAAAGCGGCTTCAATTGCCATCGCTGTATCGTGCGAAACGGGCTGACAATTTTTTGCGTCAAGAAATTCGCAGGCATTGCTTGGCTTCATTTTGGGGGTAAAGCCCTTTTTGAGGACTACCCAATCTCCGAGCCTGTCACCCTTTTTCCAGGACAGACCGTTATAAGAATAATCCTCATCTGCATATTTTGGAAAAATGGCAACAACCTTCCAATAACCCGCGCTATATTGTGTAACCCAATCTCCGATCTTTAACGCGGTTAAGGGCTGATTTGTTTTTTCTTTCTTCCTGAACGCATCAAACATTCCCATATTTTTTACCTCTTGTTCTTTTTATTGTACAGCTTCATTATTTTTTAGTCGGTATCAAGCTCCTTCGCGATAGCTTCAAGGTCTAAAGCAAAATATTCGCTTATAGAGGCCTTTCTTTCGTCCCATTTATCAAAGTTTCTGGTATCATAATCAAGTAGGTTGTAAGCTATTGTCATTTCCGAGAATGTAAAAATGACGGATAAGGATTATTCAACAATGAATTTGGTTACCCATTCTTCGGGTAAAACATACTCAACACCATCGATCGTTATTGAATAAGCTTTATCGTCAAATGACATTACCACCAAAGGTATAAATATATTGACATCTTCCTGTATAATGCCGCAGACATATCCGTAAGCATAACAATTTTTTAGCATGCCGTCAGGCTGCGTTATTAAATCATACAGACCTGCATCTTTTGCTGTTTGTCCGGCTTTGATTTCAGTCAAAAATCGCTCGCAGTCGGTAATGCTTTTTTTGGAGATTTGGTTAGCCTCGTGAAAAAGAGTTGCTTTCACAAACTCAAATCTGATGCAATTTTCGAGAGTGACTTCTGTTGTCAGTAAATCGGATTTTACGTATATAGCGGCAAACTCATTATCAGGAAAATATCTTACCAAAACATCCCGACTGCCATTAACAGAATACATTCCTGTTTTAATCGTACTTCTGAGATGATCAAATTGCTTTTTTTCTCCTTTTATATGACCGATAAACTCCCACTCACCAAAGCAATAAACTATGCCTTCGTTGCCGACAAAAGTATATTCCGTGCCGTCATTTGCCACTACAGCTTTGTTATCGATTTCTTTAAATTTGGTGTTGCTACAAGATACAAATGAACACACGATTGCCAAACAGAGAATAACAGCTAATACTTTTTTCATAGCAGGATCTCCTTTTTTAAATCAGATTTCACATTTTTATTATACTATATCCAATCCCAAAAGTCAATAAGGGGCTGTCACAAATGTGAATTTGTGACAGCCCCTTTTAGGGGATAGTCAGATTTGAGCAAGAAGCGTCGTTCTTCGGGGCGTGAGGCGTACAAAGGTACGTCGAGCCCCGAAAACGGCGGTAGAAAAAGTCCATAAAATTTGAGAATTTCGAAGAAATTCGACCTATTACTGTCTCATTTTCGTTTCTTTATTGATGTATTGACAGAATTTGAGAAAAATGCTATAATGGATGCTGTTGAAAATGCATGTGTTATCACAAAAGACGGAAAAGTATATAAATGCTTTGGTGTTAAAGATCGTGTATTCCCTGATTTTGATCTTGGGGAAGAATTTTTTGGTGCCACAATGTCACATAATCATCCTATTACAGAAACTATGTTTTCATTCAGCAAAGATGACCTTGACCTGTTTGAAAAATATCATCTTGAGATGTTACGTGGTTGTGATGAAAAATATACATACCAGTTTACACGAAACGCAAAGGACATTGACGAATTCGTTGATTATGATATTACCAAAATAACCGAAGAAGTTTACCAGCATTCAAGGGTTATTCAAATGGCACAGCAATATGGTATTGGATATAGGCGGTGGAAAAATGAATAAAGAACAAGCCAAAACAGAATATATTAAAATCCTTAACGAATCCATAAAGGAAGAAGAAAGGATCACACAAGAAGCCAAGAAAAACGGAACTTGGAAAATGGGACTTGATTCAAATAAAGAATTATTCACCGAACTTCATAAAAAAACCATTGAAAAAATCAATTTACTTAAATCAATGATAGATGAATAAAAACAAAAGCACTTTGCATCCGCAAGGTGCTTTTATAATACAACAATTCCACCACAGGACAACAATCCTGTGGTGTTTTTGTAAGCACATCCAATTGGGTGTGTTTTTTTTATACCCAAAAACATCGTGGTGGATGTAAAAACACTATTCCAAAAATATCAAGATCGAAAACTTGTAAAAAGCGTAAAGAAAGGAATGCGTAAATGGGATCTTTTTATTTATTTTCGGACTTTTTCGGTCTTGCCAAATGTGACAGCCCCTTACTTTTACATCTTCATTTTTTTGTCAAAGGATGGGTTACAAGCGTAGAAATTTTTGGAGTCCAGATTGTCCTGAGCTATCCGCAGAGCCTCGGCGAGGAGGTCAATATGAAGCATTTTTAATTAACCGATATCAACCGGATTATAGTATGAATGAACCTTTACGTTGGGATTGCAATATTTTCTGATTTCTTCTGCATCTTTTTCCAAAAAATAAATTTCTTCAAGCTTTTCCAAGCCGGTTAAATCCGGGATAATCTCTACCTTTTTTTGATTTGAAATAATGATCTTTTTCAAATTTGGAAATTGAAGTAAAAAGCTCAAATCGGTTAGTTTTTTGTTCATCCATAAACTAACTTCTTCAATTGATTCGTTTGTTCCAAAAGTGTCAAAATATGCAATGTTCTGTAAACTAAGGTATATTTTTCGCACCTGCATTTCTCGGAGAAAACTATAATCCTTTATGTCAACCGATCTTAAATAGAGTTTTTTCAAATTCTCAAATTCGCTTAATTTATCTAAGCCTTTTTTTACATTTCTAATCCCAAGGCTTTCAAGATCAGTCATATGAAGAATATCTTTGATATCCATTTTATATGTTTTATCTTCCAACTCTACAGTTAAACCTTTAATAGAGGGACTGACGTTTTTTAAAAAGCCATAATCTTTCACATGAAAACAACTTAATGCTAAAAAATCTAAATTCATTTTCTCAAGAACATCAATGTTTTCTATTTCACTCCATATATCCAAGTGAAGCGATTTTAAATGAGTCAATTGAGATAAATAGGATATGTCTACGCTTTTACTACTCCAGCTATAGTCTCTAAAAGCGATGTTGGGATTAATTCTGAATATCTCATCTAAAATATAAAGTTCATTGCTTGATGGCGTTTTTGTGGTTTGTATATGACTCAACTCCGAATTCGCAAGAGCATCAATTATTGTTTTATCACTTGCTGTTAGAGCAAATGCATCTTTATGTAAATCACTTCTAAATGGCAATTGAAAAAACTTGGCTGTGCTAACGTAAGAACCCATAACATTTCTCCTTTTATCAATTAAGAACTCTGTACAATTATACCATATACAATTCAAAATGTAAACAGGGCGGCTTGATTTTTCAAGCCGCCTTACTTTTACATCTTCATTTTTTTGTCAAAGGATGGGTTACAAGCGTAGAAATTTTTGGAGTCCAGATTGTCCTGAGCTATCCGCAGAGCCTCGCCGAAGCGCTGGTAATGGACCAGCTCTCTTTCTCTGAGAAATTTGATCGGCTCTCGCACGTCGGGGTCATCTGCGATACGGAGAATATTGTCATAGGTCGTTCTTGCCTTCTGCTCTGCGGCAAGATCCTCGTTAAGGTCGGTGAGGATATCTCCTTTTATTCCAACGTATTTCATATCAAAGGGAACTCCCGCAGCCGACACGGGGTAGACTCCTGTGGTGTGGTCCACAAAATAGCTCGCAAAGGGTGAAGCGGCTATCTCCTCCTCGGAAAGGTTTCTTGTGAGCTGATAGATTATCGATGCCACCATTTCAAGATGTGCCAGCTCCTCTGTTCCCACGTCGGTGAGGATTCCCGTCACTTTATCATAAGGGCAGGAATATCTCTGATGGAGATATCTCATAGATGCTCCCAGCTCTCCGTCAGGTCCGCCGAGCTGTGATACTATCGCCGTTGCGAGTTTTGGGTTGGGGTTCTTGATCTTTACGGGAAATTGCAGTTTTTTCTCATATATCCACATAGTACTTCTCCTCTCAGTTTGCGTCTGTTTCCCAAGGCCACGGACCTTTTGTCCAGGTCCAGCACTCGGTGCTTGTGTTTTCGCGGTGGGTCATCGGCATATCGGATGCTCCAAGCATTTCAGACAGCTTCTTCCTCTCGGAGAGGAGCTTGTGGTAATAGCAGAGTGCCTTTTGACAGTTCGGGTATGCGTCAAGATAAAGAACGGTATCGTAGAGGGCGAAATCTATCATCTGAAGCTTTTTCTTCAGTGAGTCTCCGCCTCCTCCGCATCCGCAGGAAGAGCCTCTTCTGTAATTGTTATTTAACACAGCCGCAGCCTCCTTTCTTTTCTCCGCAAAGGAAGGGAAGGTCGAGCTCCTTGAAGATAGTTCCTCTCTGGAAGCCCGTTTCAAGCTCGTAGATCTCCTGCCATTCCTGTATCGGCGAGAAGACAGATGCCAAGGGGTAGCCGTGAAGCCCCCACGTGCTTCCCTCGCGTTCGCATTCGCACTCATGTGACTGTCTTTGCTCTCGGCGGCAGCCTGTGTGCCTTGTGAGCTCCTCGAAGGCGCGCTGCTGCAGAGGGCAGACAGAGCCCTCACGGGAGGGTGTCGTTTTGTTGTCGTTATACATAATGATCTTTAAAGCCTTTCGCGTATTGGCACGGTGTGCCTACTTTGAGTATATGCTTTTTTGTCGGTGGCTGTCAAAAAAGATAAAATAAAAAATTTTTTTGGATATACTTAACTTTTTGCTCTGTTTGTGGTACAATATGCTTGAGGCTGAGAACGGAGGATTTGAATGTGAGACGGGACAGGCATTTGCTTTTTGACGAGAGCAAGAAAAAGGTATATTATCTCAGATACGATATGAAGCTGACCGAGAGGGAGTATGATGTGCTGGATGCCATATCGCTTCTTGGCAGAGCGGGAACGGATGAGATAATCGAGCATTGCGGACTTTCAGATAAAAGCCGTGGGAATGTTGCGGTACATATCTGTTCGTTGAACAGGAAGGCGGATATAATCGGTGAAAGAAGGTTGATACTGTATGCCGATCACAAATATTTTCTTAACGAGAAAATGTGACGAAAAATAACATTTAACGAGAGTCGGGTTTATATGAATAAAATAAATTATCAAAAGCTGCTTGACGAGGTGATAGCGAGTGTCGTAAAAAACGATGTGAAGCCGAGACTTCTGCTCCACGCCTGCTGCGCACCCTGTTCAAGCTATGTATTGGAATATCTTTCCGAATTTTTTGAGATCACTCTTTACTTTTATAATCCTAATATTTTTCCGAGCGAGGAGTATGCTTTTCGAGCGGAGGAGCTTAAAAGACTTGCCTGTGAAATGACTTTGCCTGAGTCGGTCAAGGTCGAGGTCGAAGACTATAACAGTGATGAATTTTATAATAAGATTGCTGGTCGTGAGCGTGATCCCGAGGGAGGCGCAAGATGCAAGATCTGCTATGAGCTAAGGCTTCGCCGTGCTGCCGAATACGCTGCCGAACACCGATTTGACTATTTTACCACGACCCTTTCCATAAGTCCTTATAAGAATAGCGTCTGGATAAATGAGATCGGGGAGTCGATGGCAAAGGAATATGGGGTGAAGCATCTGCCATCGGATTTCAAGAAGAATAACGGATATAAGCGCTCTATCGAGCTTTCAAAGGAGTATGAGCTCTACAGGCAGGACTACTGTGGCTGCGAATATTCCAAAAAGTAAGCCGAAAACAAATGATAATAAAAAACACACAATGAACATTTAAAAGCATTTAAAATACTGATTATATAAAAATAAAACATAAATAAAACGCATAAAATTTGCTTGTTGGACCTCGACGCATTTTTTAATAATTTGTGAAAAATGCAATAAGGGCTTGAAAAAAAGTAAAATATGCTATATAATATATAAATTAAATTTCATAAGCAAAGGAGGACAAATATGCTGGAGTTTAAGAACGTATCCTACGCCGTTCCCGACGGGCGCGAGATACTTAAAGATATAAATCTGGAAATAAACGATCGTTTTGTGGCGATCACAGGACCTAACGGAAGTGGAAAATCCACAATGGCTAAGCTTATTGCGGGTATAATCACTCCTACGTCGGGCAAGATCTATTTCGACGGTGAGGATATCACCGATATGGGGATTACAGAGAGGGCTAAAAACGGAATAAGCTTTGCTTTTCAGCAGCCTGTTAGATTTAAGGGAATAACCGTGAAGCGTCTTCTTTCGCTTGCGGCGGGCAAGAATGCGAGTGTTTCCGAGGCTTGTCGCTACCTTTCCGAGGTCGGACTTTGCGCTAAGGACTATATAAACCGCGAGGTCGACGGCTCTCTTTCGGGAGGCGAGCTCAAGAGGATAGAGATCGCTATGATAAACGCGAGAGGAACTAAGCTCTCTGTCTTTGATGAGCCCGAGGCGGGAATCGACCTTTGGAGCTTCAACAATCTCATAAAGGTGTTTGAAAATATGCACGAAAGAACTCACGGAAGTATAGTTATCATCTCTCATCAGGAGAGAATTCTTAACATTGCCGATAAGGTAGTGGTGCTTTCGGATGGCGGAATTGCCGAATACGGCACGAAGGATGAGGTGCTTCCCAAGCTTCTCGACGTTCGCGCGGGTTGCAGATTTACCAAGGAGGGCGTGTGATATGGATAAGATACAGCAAAATCTTCTTGAACAGATCGCGGGAATACACGAAGTGCCTCAGGGTGCGTATTCGCTGCGTATAAACGGAAGTCTATATGGCAAAAATTCCTCGGAAAACATTGAGATCGTTAAAAAAGAGGACAAGCCCGGTATTGATATTTATATCAAGGCGGGAACGAAGAATGAAAGCGTTCATATTCCTGTTCTTTTGTCTCAAACGGGACTCAAAGAGCTTGTTTATAACGATTTTCACATCGGTGAGGACTGTGATGTCACTATAGTTGCGGGGTGCGGAATACACAATTCCGGTTCTGAAGCCTCCGAGCACAGCGGTATTCACTCGTTTTACCTCGCGGACAGAGCGAAGGTGAGGTATATAGAGAAGCATTACGGCGACGGCGACGGAAACGGTGAGAGGATAATGAATCCCACTACTTACGCTGAGCTTGCCGAGGATGCTTATCTTGAGATGGAAACGGCGCAGATAAAGGGTGTTGACTCTACTGACAGAGTGACACGAGCTGTTGTTGGGAAGGGAAGTAAGATCATTGTTCGCGAGAAGATAATGACTCACGGAAAGCAGTACGCGAGAACCGAATTTGAGGTCGATCTCAACGGTGAGGGCTCGGGCGCGCACGTTGTTTCGAGATCTGTTGCCAGAGATAACTCGGAACAGAAGTTCGTTTCAAGGATAAATGGAAATAACCGTTGCTCGGGACATACCGAATGTGACGCGATAATTATGGACTCGGCGAAGGTGATCGCTGTTCCTGAGATATTGGCTACCAACCCGGATGCATCGCTTATTCACGAGGCGGCGATTGGAAAGATAGCAGGGGAACAGCTTATAAAGTTGATGAGCCTTGGACTTACCGAAAAAGAGGCTGAAGAAGAGATCGTAAACGGATTTCTTGGTTGATTAGAGGCGTTCTTCACGGCATTGTGCCGTGAAGAACGCTTGCTTTTTTATCTTCGAAGAACGATTTAAACACAAAAAGACAGATTAGTAAATAAAAGGTATTTATACACAAAAAATCCATAAATTCCGTTAATATAGGGATTTGAACGCATAGCGATGTGAGTATTTGAAAAATAATTTAAAATTTGAGGGTGTAGAAAATTTGAGTTGAAATTTGTGCAAAAATCACAAAAGAACTTGGCGGTTTTTGGAAAATCCAAATTTCGACATTTTTTGAAAGTGTAAATTAAATTTACTCAATGGTTAATCCGAGCTGAATGATGCTTGAATGTGGTGAAAAATGCACAAAAAACCCGTTTGATTGACATTAAAATGGAATAATTGAGGTAAAAATAATTTACTATTGTTCTGTGAGGGATGACAATTATGTCAAAATGACGATTTTAAAAAAGTTTGTCATAACCTCTTGACAAGAAATGTCGACAGTTGGGACTCTGATGGGGCGGTTCTTGGAAAGAGTCGCACTTGACATTTTTGCTCCGATATGATAATATATCGTTACAAAATTGCGGCAAAAACGATCCTGCGGGCTGTTGAAAGCCCGATTTCGTTTTGCCCGTTTAACAATGCAAAAAAGCATTGGTTAGTTTCGACACCGTAGCGTTTCTGCCGTATGCCGACGGTATACGCGCGTTCCGCGCGGTCGCGCTCGGTGTCAAAGCCCTTTGACGTGTCTTCCCACGTCTCTGGGTCAATTCTCAAATTCAGCAGGAGGAAAATTCAAATGAGAAAGACGAAATTTCAAAGAATAACCGCTTTTGCGCTGGCTTTGGTATTTCTGCTTTGCGGTGGTGTTGGTATCAGCGCGGCTGACGTTGGATCATCCGTTACCGACACATCCTTGAGCGACATTAAGGAATTGCTGAACTCAATTTCTTATGAGACCTACAGGGAAAACAACGCGGCAGTTCCGCGCGCAGAGGCAGAGGTGGTTATTGACGCTGCTGCGAATTATGTATTCGTGGCTGCTGACGGCACAACTGTTTATACACAGGATTCGGTTATCGAAGAGGGTGTAGACAAGAAGAACGTAGCCTATAAGACGGAGTACGACGGCGTAAGCGGTCTGTATGTTCCCGGTATGGGTACGGTCTCCTGGACGACGGATCAGATCAAGACCGCTGCTAAGTACAGCATTGAGATCGAATACTATCCCGTTCAGAACAAGGCAGCTTCCATAGAGAGAGTATTTATGGTAAACGGCGCTGTTCCCTTTGCGGAGGCACGTTATCTGACTATCTCCAAGGTATGGAAGAACGTATATGAGGACGGCGTCTTCAAGCTCGAAGAGGGCGAGAGCGCAGAGTCTTACGTTACTAAGGCTGCGGAGCTTGGCATTAATGCTGTTTCCGAGGCGAGAAGCGACGGAACTTACATTATATATAAAATGCCCTCCGTATGGACAAAGGATGTATCCGAGCTTGTTGATTCTCAGACTATCCGCTTCTTCAAGGAAGACATAGATAGAAACGAGATCAGAGCAAGCCTTGAGCAGGCTCCCGTATGGACCTCTTACGAGTTCCGTGATGCGAACGGCTTCTATCAGGAGTCCTTCGAGTTTGTTCTTGAGCCTGACGAGAACGGTCTTGTTACCATCTCTCTTGAGTCGGTAAACGAGCCTATCGCTATATCGAAGATCAAGCTTGTTCCTCATACGGGATATATGACCTATGAGGAGTATATCAAGCAGTACGAGAACGAGCCCGCGGGAACAGATAGAGTAAAGATAGAGGCAGAGTATTTTGCTAACGCTTCTTCTCAGACGATCTATCCTCTCGAGGACAAAGCGAGTGCTATCACCTCTCCTACGGCTACCGACAGAACTGTTCTCAACACCATAGGCGGTGAGAAGTGGCAGACTGCGGGTCAGTGGGTAACATATCAGATGCAGGTTGATGCCAGCGGTATGTACGAGATCGCGGCGCGTTACCGCCAGGCGGTGCTCGACGGTATGTTCGTATCCCGTTCACTTCACATTTACAGTGATTCCACTGTTGCTCCCGGCGAAAAAGGATATTACAACGGCATTCCCTTTGCTGAAGCAGCTAACCTTCGCTTTGGATATTCTTCGGATTGGCAGTCCGATACAGTTAACGACGGTGAGATAGACACATTCAAGTTCTATTTCAAGGAAGGCGTCGTTTACACGATCAAGATTGAGGTTACTCTTGGAAGTATGGGAGCGATCGTTAATACGGTCCAGAACTCTCTTGACTCGATCAACCAGGATTACCTTAATATACTTAAGCTCACAGGATCTGAGCCCGACGATACCCGTGACTACGGCTTCTCAAGAGTAATGCCCGACACGATGGTCGACCTTATCATCCAGTCCCGCACACTTACTAAGGTTGCTGAGCAGCTCGCTGAGGTAGCGGGAGACAAGAGCTCGATGACCGCTTCTCTTGAAAAGGTCGCAAGACTTCTTGATACTATGGGTAAGGATGAGGACGAGGTCGCTAAGAACCTTGAACAGCTCAAATCCAATATCGGTACTCTTGGTACGTGGCTCGGCGATGCGAAGACCCAGCCTCTCCAGCTTGACTTTATCGTCGTTCAGGGTGACGGACAGGAGCTCCCCGAGGCAGAAGCAAACTTCTTTAAGGCTATGGTTTACGAGTTCACGAGATTCTTCCAGAGCTTCTTCAGAAACTACGACCGTATGGGCGCTCTTGAGGAGATAGACGAGGAGGATTCCGTTGAGGTATGGCTTGCGTACGGACGTGACCAGACACAGGTTATCCGAAGCCTTATCAACAACGACTTCACACCTAAGACGAACGTTGCTGTTGACCTTAAGCTCGTTGCGGGCGGTACACTGCTTCCTTCCATTCTTTCGGGAATGGGTCCTGAGGTCTATATAGGACTCGGACAGTCTGACGTTATCAACTACGCTATTAGAGGCGCGCTCCTTCCTATTGATAATCAGGCGACCTTTGATGACGCGATCAAGGAGTTCAACGAGGCGGCAATGATCGTTCTCGGAATTGAGAACTCCGCAGGTGAGTTCCATTACTATGGACTCCCCGAAACACAGGCGTTTAATATGATGTTCGTTCGTGAGGACGTTCTCGCGGACCTTGAGATAGAGATCCCCAGAACATGGGATGACGTTCTTGAGGCTATCCCGATACTTCAGGCGAACAATATGATGATCGGTATGCACACCGACTACAAGGTATTCCTTTACCAGATGAACGGTGAGCTTTATGCCGACAACGGAATGAGAATCAACCTCGATTCCAACGTTGCGCTTAACGCGTTCAACACAATGTGTAACATGTTTACGATGTACTCATTCCCCTACAAGTATGACTTTGCAAACCGTTTCAGAACGGGTGAAATGCCTATCGGATTCGCGGCTTACGCAGCAACCTACAACCAGCTCAAGGTATTCGCAACCGAGATCGAAGGTCTTTGGGGCTTCTACCCGATGCCCGGTTACGAGCAGGCTGACGGAAGCATCAACAATGTTTCGGTTTCCTCAGTATCCGCGATCGTTATGCTTACAGGCTGCCAGGATGAGGCTGGCGCTT
Source organism: Oscillospiraceae bacterium (assembly GCA_015064085.1). GTDB lineage: Bacteria > Bacillota > Clostridia > Oscillospirales > CAG-272 > HGM12713. The sequence continues at coordinate 52,208 of SVSX01000003.1, forward strand.
GGGAATTTATGAAGTGGCATTCGGGCGCGTCCTGCCAGATCGAGTACTCCAACGAGATGGTTGCTCTTATCGGTCCTTCCGCTAAGCACTCTACCGCTAACATTGCGGCTCTTGAGAGTATGCCTTGGACGAATGAGGAATACATTCAGCTTTCTTACCAGTTCGATAACCTCGCTTCTATTCCTAACTACCCCGGAAGCTATATTATCGACCGTTACACCAACTTCGCGTTCCTTGACGCATTCAACAATGCGGCAGACCCCGTAACAGAGCTTCAGAGCTACATTACGACGATCAACAAGGAGATCACACGTAAGCGTACTGAGTTTGAGCTTGAAACTCTCGATTATGTCGGACAGACACTCGCAGAGAAGAGAATGACTCAGGCAGCAGAAAAGATCGAGGAGCTTAAGACCTCCTCGGGATACACCGCAACATACGACGCTGTCTGCCAGAGAGCGATCGACACAATGGATGGCGGTGAAACAGATGACTATGCTTCTCTCAGATCGGCAGCAGATGCTTTTGAAGAAGCAAATGCCGAATTCTTCGCCGACGTTATCAAGTATTTGAGAAGCGCCGCAGATTCACTTGAATCGTACGAAGCATATAAATAAAATCTGATAAGGAGAGAAAAGCAATGTCACAAAAAACGGCAGAGAAAAAGGCTGTTGCGCGCAAGGACATGACAAAGATGCAATGGACGCTTAAAGAGATCAAGCGTAATAAAGTTGCGTATTTCATGATCGCGCCTTACATGCTCATCTTTACTTGCTTTACAGTATTGCCTGTTGTGCTTTCGATGTTTATGAGCCTTACCGACTTTAACATGTTGGAAATGCCCAATATCGTCTGGCTCGACAACTACATCAGACTCTTCCTTGATGATGACATCTTCCTTATAGCCGCTAAGAATACACTTATCTTCGCGGTGATCGTAGGACCTGTGTCTTATATCATGTCATTTATGGTGGCGTGGTTCATCAACGAATTGTCACCGAAGATAAGAGCTCTCGTAACTCTCGTCTTCTATGCACCTTCCATTTCAGGTCAGGTTTACCTCGTATGGGCGACCCTCTTCTCGAGTGACTCCTACGGTTGGGCAAACGCTTGGCTGATGAAGCTTGGAATTATAACAAAAGAAATAAACTTCTTCCAGGATGCGAAATACGTAATGCCTCTTTGTATCGTAGTTGCTCTCTGGACGTCTCTCGGTACTTCGTTCCTTTCCTTCATCGCGGGTCTTCAGGGTGTTGACAGAGCACTCTTTGAGGCAGGCGCTGTTGACGGAATCAAAAACAGATGGCAGGAGCTCTGGTATATCGTACTTCCCAGTATGAGACCTCAGCTGATGTTCGGTGCGGTTATGGCTATCACCTCTTCCTTCGGCTTCGGCGGAATAGTTACCGCGCTCTGCGGCTTCCCCTCGGTTGACTACGCGGCGCACACCATAATGCACCATCTTGATGACTACGGCTCTCAGCGTTTTGAGATCGGTTACTCATCAACGATAGCGGTTATATTGTTTGCCGTGATGATCGGCGCAAATATGCTGGTTAAAAAAGTTCTTTCAAAGGTGGGCGAGTAATATGGCAAAGTTAAGAACAAGAAAACATAAAGTCGTACTTGCCCGTTCCGTCGGTGGTGACATGGGAATCACGGTGATACTGTTCATACTCGGTATTTTCATGTTCCTTCCTATGTATTATACGGTCATCCAGTCTCTCAAGCCTCTTGATGAGCTCTGGATGTTCCCCCCGAGATTTTACGTAACACGTCCTACGGGCAGAAACTACACAGACCTGTTCACACTTATGGATACGTCTGTAGTACCTTTCACAAGATACATCTTCAATACCGTCTTCACATCGGTAACAGGTACATTCGGAAACCTCTTCTTCTCGTCCCTCGCGGCTTACGCAATGGCTAAGATCGCGTTCCCCGGCGGAAAGACGATGTTTAAGCTGGTAAGAACATCTCTTATGTTCCACCAGACGGTTACCGCGGTAACAAGCTTTATCCTTATGAGTGCTTTCCATATCATCGATACATATTGGGCGATCATAATTCCTGCTTGGGCAACCTCCCTTGGACTTTACCTTATGAAGCAGTTTATGGATACCCACGTTAATGACTCGGTGCTTGAAAGTGCAAGACTTGACGGAGCGAGCGAGCTTAAGACCTGGTGGGTCATCGCAATGCCTATGGTTAAGCCCGCGTGGCTCACACTTATAATCTATTCGTTCCAGGACCTCTGGAACAGAGGCGCGTCTATCTACATTCACTCCGAGGATCTCAAGTCGTTTAACTACGCGATCCAGCAGATCACAGCCGGAGGAATCAAGCGTGCCGGTGCAAGTGCGGCGGCAACCGTTATTATGATGATGGTTCCGATACTTGTATTCGTTATAACCCAGTCTAACATCATTGAAACAATGGGTTCGAGTGGTATGAAGGACTAATCGGAGGAGGAGAAAATGAAAAAATTAACATCTATTATATGTTTGATGTTTGCGTTTGTTCTGATATTGGCTCTTCCTGTAAGCGCATCCGCGCCGTATGAGACCTATACCTACTCCATTAACGGAACAGCTCTTTCGTCACCCGACGCGTACATTCCCGTAAAAACGGTCGATGCTATCGCAATGGGTCTCAATGATGATGCAACATTTAAGGAGTTATATCCTGATCTGACAAATGCAAAGACAATTGAGGCTAAGAAGACTCTTGCAAACCCCGCAGACCTTGAGGTCGATGATCAGATGAACGTTTATATCGCTGATACCGATAATAACAGAATTCTGGTTCTTGACCGTTACTACAAGATAAAGTTCGTTATCGAGGGATTCGTTAACGATCAGGGCGTTAAGGATGCTCTTGCAGGTCCTAAGGGTGTGTTTATCACATCCGACAAGGTCGTAAACGGTGAGGTCGTTCCCGGACGAATCTTCGTTTGCGATACAGTAAACAGCAGAATCGTAACCTTTAACCGCGACGGTGAATTCCTTGGAATAATTCCTCAGCCCGAGTCCGAGCTCTTCGAGGAAGGCGCAGTTTATAAGCCTGTTGCCGTGGCTGTTGACCAGTACGACAGAATGTATGTCGTATCCGAGACAACCTATCAGGGTATCATCGTTATGACTGACACCGGAGAATTCACAGGATTTATCGGAGCACAGAAGGCTACTGTAGGACTTTGGGACCTTATCTGGAGAAGATTCCAGACAGAGGCTCAGAGAGCAAAGACCGATAAGGTCCTCTCAACAGAGTTCAACAACATCACCATTAATGATGGCGGATTTATCTACGTTACCACATCCTCTATCGAGGAGGCGAGCGTTGCTTCCGCTATCAACAGTAAGAGTAAGAGCGGTGAGTACGCTCCCGTTAAGATGCTCAACGCGGCAGGTGAGGAGATCATGAGACGTAACGGTTTCTATCCTCCTTCCGGTGAAGTTGATATGGCAAAGGCAAAGGTAACCGACACCGCTCTTGGTCCGTCCAAGATCGTTGACGTTGCCATAGGTCCTGAGCAGACCTGGTCGATCATAGACCAGAAGCGAAGCAAGGTGTTCACATATGACTATGACGGAAACCTCCTCTTCGCGTTCGGTGATACGGGTGAACAGCTCGGTAATATCACATCCCAGGGACTTAACGCGATCGTATATCAGGGCGACACAATGCTTCTCCTTGATAAGACCGCAAAGTCTATTTCGGTTTTCCAGCGTACAGAGTATGGTGATATCATCGTAAAGGCACTTGAAAACCAGAACAACCGCCAGTATGATAAGTCGATTGACGACTGGATGGAGATCCTTAAGAGAAACTCTAACTTTGACGCAGCTTACATCGGAATCGGAAACGCTCTTTACAGAAGCGGTCAGTTCGAGGAAGCTATCGAGTATTACAAGGCTGCATACGATACAGAAAACTACTCCAACGCATACAAGGAGCTCAGAAAAGAGTGGATCTCCAAGTATATCATTTGGATCCCGATCGTTGCTATCGCTATTATCGTCGCTTGGTCAAAGTTTATGAAGTTTGCCAAGAAGGTCAATAAGCGTACAGCGACCGCGGGCGGAAAACGTACATACGTTCAGGAATTGCTCTACGTGTTCCACGTAATGTTCCATCCCTTTGACGGCTTCTGGGATATGAAGCACGAGAAGAGAGGTTCGGTAAGAGCAGGTGCAACGATCCTTGTTATAGCACTTGCGGCATTCTACTACCAGAATATCGGTTCGGGTTACATTAACAATCCTCAGGAGATCTATGGAACGATCTTCTCCGTATCCCTCGGAGTTATCATTCCTCTCGTTCTCTGGATTGTCGCAAACTGGTGTCTCACAACACTGTTCGACGGAGAGGGAAGCATCAAGGATATCTTTATAGCAACAACATACTCCTTAGCTCCTCTCGTTCTCTGTATGGTTCCCGCAACCATCGCGTCCAACTTCGTTGTCGCTGCAGAAGCTGATATCGTCAGCCTGCTTGTAACACTTGGATTTATCTGGGCAGGACTTCTCATATTCCTCGGAATGATGGTCACACACGACTACTCCCTTGGAAAGAACGTTCTCACCAGCCTTGGAACAATCGTTGGAATGGTTTGCATAATGTTTATAGCAATACTCTTCACAACACTTTTGGGCAAGCTCGTAAGCTTTGTTTCCAACATCGTTATCGAGCTCCAGTACCGAGCGTAAACAGATAGGAGGAAGAAAAATGATGATAAAAAGAATACTTTCGACCTTTTTAGCTGTGATTATGCTTATGGGATCATTTGCGGTCCTTACCTTCGCTGAGGAAGGCGCAGGTGAAACGACAGAGACAGAAAAGGTAGAATATACATACAATACCACGTCAGAAAAGCCCTCGATGGACTACCTTAAGGGTATGACTATCGTAGAGCTTGACAAAGACGGTAATCCCGTTGTTGAGGGAGCAGTACCTACTCCCATCGTAACAAAGGAAGATAAGCTCGCAACCATGGACCTTCGCTTCGAGAAGGACGGCTACCGCCTTTACGTAGACGCCTACAGCGGAGAGGTCGCAACTGTTTGCGTAGCAACGGGTGAAATACTCTTCACAAACCCTTATAACACGGGAAGCCAGAAGGCACAGCCCGAAATTAAGGAAAAGCTGCTCTCCCAGATCGTCGTTAAGTATGCCGACAAGGCAAACAACGGTGAGACCAAGGAGTTCTACAGCTTTGAGGAAACAATTCAGGGTGAGTCGGATGATACCCCTTACCCTCCCAGCCAGATCGACGTAAAGAATATCAAGAACGGTATTCGTGTTGAGTACACGATCGGTCGTGAAGAGGCAAGAATGCTTCTTCCTATGCAGATCGAAAAGTCTGCTTTCGAGACCAAGATCCTCGAGGTTATGGCATCCAACCTTGATGACGGAGTAAAGAACTTCACATACAGACAGTTCGAATCCTTCTACAGACTTCAGGACCCCGATGCAGCGCCCAGTGAGGAAATGAGAAAGCTTATGCTGGATCTTTACCCCATCACAAAGAAGATGGACGTTTATATACTCGATTCCTCCCTCACGTCCGTTAAGAAGGCAAGAGCAGAGTCCTACATCAAGACCTACTGCCCCAGCTACACTTACGAGCATCTGGAAGAGGACCATCTCTACGCAGAATATGAGGCTAAGGACGAGAATCCTCCTCTGTTCAAGATGGCACTTGAGTATACTCTCGGAACTGACGGAGTTAGCGTAAGACTTCCTTCGAACGGTATCCGTTTCAATGAGTCGCTCTACCAGCTCGAGCATATCGAGATCCTCCCCTTTATGGGTGCGGGTGCTAACCCCAACGCGGGTTATACCTTCTATCCCGACGGATCGGGCGCTCTCTTCGATTTCCAGAAGATAGCTAACTCGGGTACAAAGACCGTCGTTACGGGTAAGATATACGGTCAGGACTACGTTTACCACGAGATCATAGGTAAGCATCAGGAGATCGTAAGATATCCTGTATTCGGACTCGTTGAGACCGAAAGCTACGTTGTAACAAAGGATACCGGAAAGGTAGATCCCGAAACGAACACTGCTATTACCGAGGAAGTAACAGAATATCAGGATCGCGGATTCTTCGCGATAGTTGAAGAGGGTGAGGCTCTTATGGAGCTGACCACCGAGCATGAGGTCAAGCAGCATCCCTTCAATACAGTTAAAATGAAGGTTCGTCCCAGACCTTCCGACAAGTATAACGTCGCGGACGCTATCTCTGTTGGTGAAAACAAGGAATTTACCGTTGTTTCGCCCAGAAAGTACGCGGGAAGCTTCAAGGTCAAGTATATTATGCTGACCGATGAGGACCTTGCTAAGGAAAAGGGACTTGAGAACACATACGATACCGATTATATGGGAATGGCTAAGGCATACAGAGATTATCTCGAAAAGAACGGCACTCTTACCAGACTCACAGAAGAGGATGTATCCGAGGATATTCCTCTCTACATCGAGACATTCGGTGCTCTCGAAACAACAAAGAAGGTTCTTTCCATCCCTGTAAGCACAATGGCTCCTCTTACATCCTTTGAGGATATCAAGACGATGCACAAGGAGCTCAGCGCAGAGGGCGTAAAGAATATCAACTTTATCCTTACAGGCTATACCAAGGGCGGTATGACCGAGATCGCTTATCCTTCTGATCTTAAGTGGGAAAAGGCGGTCGGCGGTGAGGAAGGATTCGAGGATCTCGTTGCTTACGCAAAAGAGAACAAGATCGGAATATTCCCCGACTTTGACTTCGTATTCCTCGCAAACAACACACTTACAGACGGCGTAAGCCTTAAGAATCACGCTGTTAAGACTATCGATAACAGATATACAAGTAAGCGTGTTTACAGTGCTACCAAGCAGACACACATAAGCTACTATGAGCTTGCGATCTCTCCCGCATATTTCCACGAGTTCTATGAGGGCTTCACTGAGAAATATCTCGAGAGCGATCCTATCGGTATTTCGGTTTCAACTCTCGGATATTATCTTAACTCCGACTTTGACGAGGATGAGCCTTACAACCGTGAGGACTCCAAGGAGTTCACCATTGACGCGTTCAAGCACTTTGATGAGAAATACTCCAAGGTAATGACCTCAGGCGGTAACTCCTACTCTTGGAAGTACGTTGACTACATTACCGACGTTGCTCTTGACTCCAGCCGTTACGCTCAGGCAGCGGCATCTGTACCTTTCCTTGGAATCGTTCTCCACGGTTACGTTCAGATCGCGGGAACACCTATCAATATGGAAGGTAACATCGATTACACCCTTCTTAAGGCAATCGAAAACGGCGCATCGCTCAACTTTATCCTTTCTTATCAGAACACAGACCTCCTCAAGGAGTCTGTAATATACAACCAGTATTACTCTGTAAGATATGATATCTGGTTCAGCGACGTTGTAAACCTTTATAATGAGCTTAACGCACTCCTTAAGGATCTTCAGACGAGCGTTATCGTTGACCACAAGTTCCTTGTAGGTGAGCGTGTTCCCGATGCGGATGAGCTTGAGGCTGATGCTCGCGCAGAGCTTGAAGCGGCAATAGAGCTTGAAAAGGCTCTCAAGGAAGCTGCTACAGAGAGTGAGAGAAAGGCGATCCGCGCGGCACTCGACGGAATTGTTACAAACACAAATCAGGTATCCACATACCTCAGCTCGATAGAGACAAAGCTCGTGTCTCTCGCAAAATATGATTTCGATGCCGCAATGGCAGCTGTTGACGCAGCAAAGCTTGCTTACGATGCAGACGTTAATTCCGCTGATCTCAAGAAGGCGTATGAAGATGCAGTAACCGCTGCAACCAATACACTTAATATGATCTACGGATACGCGGAGGGTATTTCAACCGACGCTCAGTTTGCAGATCGTTACCAGGGATTTGCTAAGGAAAACATAGACTTCATTATTGCAAACTCCAAGCTTAGCGATGCTGTCATCAATGACTACCAGCTCGTTGTTGACGCAAGTGCTGCAGTAAATGCTCAGATCCAGGCAAAGGCTGCTGATATAAAGGCTATCGCAGTTGCTGCATACGAAAAGATCAAGGTTCACGAGACCACAACAGCTAAGCCCTTCGAGGATAAGCTTATAAATCCTGTAACTCCTCCTCCCGCAGGAACGGTAGAGGAAGAGGAGAAGCCTGTTTCCAGATATATTTCTGACGACAACAAGATCATTCTTGTTTCGTACAGCAATGGAACATCCTTCATTCTTAACTTCAACGATTACGACATTACAACAGTCGTAAACGATACAGTTTACACAGTCGTATCTTACGGATACGTTGTACTCAAATAATTAAAGGGAGGTAATGAAAATGACAAAAGACGTAAAAGTAAAAGCACCCAAAAAGAGAAAATCAGCCTCCCTTGAAAGACGTAAGGCGCGTGGCGGATGGATATTTGTCGCACCCTTCGTTATCGGATTTTTGCTGATCTACCTTCCTATGGTAGTTGATTCGATCACATACAGCTTTAACACAATTAAGGTCATCCCCGGCGTAGGATATGAGCTTATTCCTGTTGGATGGGCAAACTACTACGAAGCGCTCTTCGATGACCCCGACTACCTGCAGACCCTTATCAAGGGATTGCAGACACTCGCCCTTGACGTTCCTATGATAATCATCTTCTCGCTCTTTATGGCGGTTCTTCTGAACCAGAAGATGGCAGGACGCGCGGCGTTCAGAGCGATCTTCTTCCTCCCCGTTATTCTTTCAACGGGTATTATGGAGGAGATCAGAGCATCCAACGCATTTACCGAGTACGCGGGAAGCACTGAGGGTATCGACGACGGATCGGGACAGAACGCATCCTCCGAGATCGTTTCCTCGATGGACGTTGAGCGACTCTTCTCGGGAATGGCAGTTGGTGAAGGACTTGTTGAGTACGTAGCTCAGGCAATCAACAACATTTACAACATTGTAAACCGTTCAGGTGTACAGATGCTTATATTCCTTTCGGGTCTTCAGTCTATCTCTCCCGCTATCTATGAGTCGGTTCAGATCGACGGAGCAACCGCTTGGGAGACCTTCTGGAAGATAACATTCCCGATGATAACGCCTATGATCCTAGTTAACGTGGTCTATACGATCATTGACTCGTTTACGACCAACTCCAACCAGGTCATGGTATTTATCCAGAATATGTACACAGAGAACAACGTTCTCAGCTCTGCAATGGCGTGGATTTATTTCCTGGTAGTAATACTGATCCTTGCTGTGGTATCTGCCATTATGTCGGCATTCGTATTCTACCAGAGACGTGATTGAGAGGAGGATAACAATGAACGCACAACAGATCGATAATAAGCCGAAGGTACAGAAAGAGTCTAAGAATAAAATAAGAGTTGAGTTTGAGAGAACACCTCTTAAAGAAAGACTCAAGGCTAAATTCCTCTCATTGTTCTTCCTTAAGAAGGTAGTTTGGTACATCTTCAGACTTGTTCTTCTTATTGGTATCGCGTACGTGGTACTTTTCCCCTTCTTCTCCGAGGTCGCGGGCTCAATAATGGCGCCTCAGGACTTCAAGGACGTTGAAGTTAGACTTATTCCTAAGAATTTTTCACTTGATATCTACAAAGCAATATGGACCGAGCTTGAGTACGTAAAGGCGTTTACCAATACCCTCATTCTCGCACTTGTAACGGCTTTGATCCAGACCTTCATATGCAGCTTCGTTGCATACGGTCTCGCAAAGTTTAAGTTCAAGGGCAACAAGCTTGTATTCTTTGCAGTTATCTTCTCGCTGGTAGTTCCTCATCAGACACTTCAGCTCTCGCTCTTTATGGAGTTCCGTTATTTCGATATTCTCGGAATAGCAAAGCTGCTCAACGGCGGCGGAATCGAGCTCTTCGGACGCACATTCCTTCAGTCGATAGACGTGATCCCCGATTCGTGGAAGCTCTTCACACCCGGTGGAATTACACTTACAAACACCTATTGGCCTTGGATAATCCTCTCCCTTTCGGGTCTCGCGTTTAAGAACGGTCTTTACATCTTCTTGCTCAGACAGTTCTTCAAGGGCGTTCCCGATGAGCTTGAGGAGTCGGCGTACATGGACGGCTCGGGTATTATAAAGACATTCTTCTCTATAATCCTGCCTCTTTCCGTGCCTATGATGATCACGGTATTCCTCTTCGCCTTCTCTTGGCAGTGGACAGATACCTTCTACACAGACACATTCTTCACGATCCAGGATAAGGCAAAGCTCCTTCCCAAGATCGTTGGAATTCCCGACTCTCTTTCGGGAGTGGTCGACCCCGCTTACCAGAATCTCTACTATGCGGCGATCAGAAACACCTGCGGAATTATGATAATAGCTCCGCTGGTCGTACTCTATCTCTTCTGCCAGAGATTCCTTGTTCAGGGTATCGAGCGTTCGGGACTTACAGCGGATTGATCGAAAAAATTCGCAAAAACTCAAAAAAACAAAAAATACCCACGGTTTCTTTACGAAGCCGTGGGCTTTTTTTATATAAAAATAGGAAATTTTTTGCGAAAAGAGGGAAGAGGTTAAATAATTCTCTTGACAAAAGGAATAATTTCGTGTACAATATAATTATATATGTGTCATAAGATGCGATAGTGTTTTACGTTATTGTGATATATAAGAAAAGCAGTCAGGTGAAGGAAGGTCCTTTATATGATTGCATTCAGCTCAGGAATTCAAATTAAAACAAGGAGGTGTCATAATGGAATTATGGGGTTGGATCTTGCTTGTTGGCGCGTGTATCCTTACAACTGTTGTCGGTATCGTGATCGGAATAGTGATCCGTAAAAGTATCGGTGAAAGAAAAATAGGATCAGCGGAAAACGAAGCAAAACGAATAAGAGACGATGCGGCAAAAGAAGCCGAGTCGATGAAAAAAGAAGCGCTTATCAGTGCGAAGGAAGATATTCTGCGTCAGAGAAATGAGGCGGAAAAGGAACTTAAAGAACGAAGAACCGAAATAACAAGAACCGAGAGAAGAATCTCCCAGAAGGAAGAAAATCTTGACAAAAAGGCAGAGGGACTTGAGCGTAAGAACGAACAGCTTGATAAAAAGCTCAAGGAGAACGATGCCGTAAGAGAGCAGATAAACGCACTGCTTAAAAAAGAAGAGGAGGTTCTCGAAAAGATCGCCGGTATTTCGGCTGATGAGGCGAAGGAGGAGCTTATAACCAGAGTTGAGTCTGAGGTAAAGAACGAGCTTGCTCAGCGCCTTGCCGACCTTGAGGCAAAATTCAAGGAGGAAGCCGATACAAAGGCAAAGAACATAATCTCTCTCGCAATTCAGCGTTGTGCCGCGGATCACGTGGCTGAAACGACTATCTCGGTCGTGTCGCTTCCCAACGAGGATATGAAGGGAAGAATAATCGGACGAGAGGGAAGAAACATTCAGATGATAGAAAAGCTGACGGGTATCGAGCTTATAATCGACGATACACCCGAGGCGATCACACTTTCGGGATTTGATCCCGTCAGAAGAGAAGTGGCAAGGATCACCCTTGAGAAGCTCATTTCCGACGGAAGAATACATCCCTCGAGAATTGAGGAGACCGTTGAAAAGGCAACTAAGGAGGTCGAAACAACGATCAAGCAGGCAGGAGAGAGGGCAACCTTTGACGTGGGAATCCACGGCATAAATCCTGAGCTTGTGAAAATGCTCGGACGTCTGAGATTCCGTACAAGCTACGGTCAAAACGTACTGAAGCACTCAATTGAGGTGGCGCTTATAGCGGGAATGATAGCTGACGAGCTCGGAGTTGACAGCACCCTTGCCAAGAGAGCGGGACTGCTTCACGACATCGGTAAAGCGCAGACCCACGAGATGGAGGGCTCACATATTGAGCTCGGTGTAAATCTCGCAAAGAGATATAAAGAAAACCGCGATGTTATTCACGCAATCGAGGCTCACCACGGCGACGTGGAGGCTAAAACGATCACGGCAGTTATAGTCCAGGCGGCAGATGCGATATCGGCTGCGAGACCCGGAGCGCGCCGCGAGGATCTTGAGAATTATATCAAGAGACTTGAAAAGATCGAGGAAATTGCGAAGGGCTTCTCGGGAGTAGAAAAGGCATTTGCTGTTCAGGCGGGCAGAGAGATACGCGTTATGGTTAAACCCGAAGAGGTCAACGACGCGGGAATGACTGTTATCGCAAGAGAAATGGCAGCAAAGATCCAGGAAGAGGTCAACTACCCCGGACAGATCAAGATAAACGTCATAAGAGAAAGCCGCGCGATCGATTACGCAAAGTAATTGCGAAATTTTATCCCCTATGGGTATATATATATTTAATATAAAACCAATAAGGAATAAAGACGGTAAAGCCGTTTCAGATAGATGACTCGCAAGGCACAGAGCGAAATGCTCTGTGCCTTGTGTGCTTTTCTATTATGAGTAGAACATGTTAGCAAAAGAAAAGCACACCCGCTTTTGCGGATGTGCTTTTTTCTGGGGAGAGATATGGGATTCGAACCCACGGCCTTCAGGGCCACAACCTGACGCGCTAACCAACTGCGCTAATCCCTCCATATGGCGTGCCTTAAGGGATTCGAACCCCCGACCTACTGCTTAGAAGGCAGTTGCTCTATCCGGCTGAGCTAAAGGCACATCTTGAATAAATGGCGCATCATCGTGCGCCATTTAGATGGAGCGGGTGATGGGAATCGAACCCACGCGGCCAGCTTGGAAGGCTGGAATTCTACCATTGAACTACACCCGCATATAAGTGTTACTCAAAACTGCCTTAATATAATATCATAAAGATTCTCCTTTGTCAATAGCTTTTTGAAAAAATTTTTAGTTTTTTTTGTTTTTTTCAAAATCTATTGCCTAAGGGGGTTTTATATGGTACAATAAGGTGAAAATAAACTTGTAAGGAAGCTGAATATGTCTAAGAAAAGCTATTCTCTTAAATATCTTTTGACACCCGACTATATGTTTGAAACCTTTGATAAGATCACACCCGAATTTTTGGAGAGCATAGGTGTCAAAGCATTGCTGATAGATATAGATAACACCCTTGCTCCCTACGAGCAGCCCGAGCCCGACGACAGAATAAGAGGCTGGTTTGACCGACTTCAAGGTAGAGGGATCAAGGCGTCACTTATATCCAACAACCACCCACCGAGAGTCGAGCTTTTTAACCGTACGTTGGGGCTTGACGCATATCCCGACAGCGGAAAGCCGAAGGCGCGTACTCTTCTGATCGCAATGGAGAAAATGGGCTCGGACAGAAGCAATACCGCGGTCATAGGAGATCAGCTCCTCACAGACGCGCTGGCGGCGCACAATCTTGGACTTAAGGCGCTGATAGTTCCGCCTATAAAGGATAAGACCACCCCATTCTTTAAATTCAAGAGATGGATAGAGAAGCCGTATATAAAAAGATATTGGAAATTGCAGAAAGAGGAAAAGAAATGATAATTGACAGACCTACCTTCGGTCCTGGAGGAAACAGTGAGTCCTTCTACGCGGAAGGCAACAAGGGGACGGTAAACGCCCCGAAATGGGTTAAGGAAAAGGGACTTGACGCCTATGAATTTGAGGCAGGTAACGGGCTTAACGCAACAGAGCCAACACTGCGCAAGATAGGCGAGGAGGCTAAGGCTCACGGGGTGCTTATGTCACTGCACACTCCGTATTTTATCTCGCTTTCGGGTATCGAAGAGGAAAAAAGACTTCGCAGCCTTGATTATATAAGGAAGTCTTTGTGGGCGGCGGAGCTCCTTGGAGCGGATACTATTGTTGTTCACAGCGGAAGCGCCGCTAAAATAAGCCGCGAGGAGGCTATGGCATTGGCATCTGACACACTGAGAAGAGCCGCTCTGGAGTTTGCCGACACCTCTGTGCATATAGGGCTTGAAACTATGGGAAAAATAAACCAGCTGGGAACTCTTGAAGAGGTGCTGGCCTTGTGTGAAATCTCTCCAATATTCCATCCTGTTGTGGATTTCGGACATATGAACGCGAGAAATATCGGCGGTTATTTTACCGACATTGACAGCTACAGAGCGGTTTTTGACAAGATAGGAGACCGTCTCGGCGAGGCATACGTGAAAAATCTTCACTGCCATTTCTCAAAGATCGAATACACCAAGGCGGGTGAGAAGAAGCATCTGACCTTTGCTGACAGCGAGTACGGACCTGAGTTTGAGCCCCTTGCTGAGGCAATAGTGAGAGAGGGCGTTTGTCCGAGGATAATCTGCGAGTCGGACGGAACGATGGCTGAGGATGCTCTCCGTATGAAAATGCTGTGGCAGAGCGCCGTGGGAGGAAATTGAAATGAACAGAATGCTTGATGGACTCAGAAAAGAGCTCATAGAAAACAAAGGTGACTCGGTGCTGATCTCGTCAAATATAAACCAGAGATACGTGTCGGAATTTGATTTCAGCGACGGATATATTTTTGTCCTTCAAAACAAGGCATACGTTATTACCGATTTCAGGTACGTAGAGGCGGCAAAGGCTTCGGTGGATCAGAAGGAGTTTACCGTAGTTTGCGCAAAGGGCTCGATGATCGGTGAGATAATGAGGATCGCCGAGGAAGAGGGCGTATATAACATCTTTATTGAGGAAATGAGCGTCTCCTGCGGAATGCACGAGCGTTTTCGGAGTGAGCTAAGCTGTAACTTTAAGCTCAGCTTCGGAGCGTCGGCGGCTTTTAGTAAGCTCAGGGCAGAGAAGAGCGACAGCGAGCTTTTGAAGATCGCTAAGGCTCAAGCGGTTACAGATAAGGCGTTTGAGCATATTCTCAAGGTGCTTGATCCGAAAATGACCGAGATCGACGTGGCGCTTGAGCTCGAGTTCTTTATGAGAAGAAACGGAGCTGAGGGACTTGCCTTTGATACTATTGCCGTGTCGGGCAGCGCCTCTTCATTGCCTCACGGTGTTCCGAGGAACGTTCAGCTTGAGAAGGGATTTTTAACGATGGATTTCGGTGCTCGTGTTGACGGATACTGCTCGGATATGACCCGAACTGTCGTTATCGGACGTGCCGATGATGAGATGAAGCGGCTTTACAACACAGTGCTTACGGCACAGCGCGCGGCGCTTGATTTCCTCGCTGAGGGAGTGGTCTGCCGTCAGGTGGATAAAATAGCCCGTGATATTATAAATTCCGCGGGGTACGAGGGTTGCTTCGGACACAGCCTCGGTCACGGTATCGGGATGGTGGTACACGAAGCCCCGAGATTTGCCCCATCCGCTCACGAAAGCTCCTTGCTCTCAAGGGGAAACGTTATGTCGGTCGAGCCCGGTATCTATATTGAGGGAAAATACGGCTGCCGTATCGAGGATATGATCGCCGTGAATTCCGAGGGTAAGGTCATCAATATGACCCACTCCCCGAAGGAGCTTATTGAAATATACTAATGTAAAAAACAGAGTTAACTTGATCCCGAGGGGGAGTCGTTAACTCTGTTTTCTTGTTCTGAGATTGAATTCTTGGGGTTATTCCGCCATCTCCGCAAATCTGATCGAGCTTATAATAACAGCCTTCTTAGGCATATCGTTTGAGTTTGTGGCAACCCCTGCGATCTCGTCAACTACCTCTATACCCGCAACGGTGAATCCGAAAGCGGCGTACTCTCCGTCAAGGTGAGGAGAGGTCTGGTGCATAATAAAGAACTGAGAGGACGCGGAGTCCTTAACGTTTGTACGAGCCATAGAAATGACGCCTCTTACGTGTTTAAGGTTGTTTTCAAAGCCGTTGCTTGAGAACTCGCCCTTGATAGTGTCGGCATCCTTTTCACTGTATTCCTGAGTGATACCGCCGCCCTGGATCATAAAGCCCTCTATAACGCGGTGGAAGATGAGTCCGTCGTAGAATTTTTTGGAGACGAGCTTCTTGAAGTTTTCAACGGTTTCGGGGGCAACGTCGGGGAAGAGTCTGACAACGATCTTTCCGTAGCTTCCAACGTCGATAATGACGTAGTCGGTCTCTTTGTCTGTTTCGGTGAATTTGCTTATATCCACCTGACTGAAATCAAGGTCTTCGTGAGCGGGGGGAACGCGCTCCTCGCAGGATGTAAGCGGAAGCGCTATCATCAGTATTGCGATGACGATGCAAAAAAATCTTTTCATATCGAATTCCTTTCGAAAAATATTTTAACTATATCATTTTAACAGATATTCTCCTCTTTGTCAATAAAATTTATAAAAATGAAATATTTTGCCATAAGGACAACATAATAATTAGGTATAAAATCAAAGGAGGAAATATGGAGAGGAGAGGATATGGCGACCTTGCGGCGCGTCTTTTTTGTATTATTTGCGGGATCTTGCTTTTGTGGTTTGTTTTCGAATATGCGCTCGGAATAATCTTGCCGTTTTTTTTCGCCTTATGTGTGGGCGTACCGATATACAGAGCCTCGGGGGTCATATCGAAAAGGATAGGACTTCACAGAAGGCTTTGCGCTTTGCTTTTGCTTGTCTCGGTCATCTTTGCGGTCGGGGCTGTTATTTATCTTGCGCTGAACCGACTTTTCAGAGAGATCGAGGAGCTAGTTATCTGGGCACGAGAGGATAGCGGGGGTGTGAGTGAGATGGTCGGTGTTGTCTTCGGATACGTTGAGGATATTTCCTCGAAGATCCCTTTCATAAAAGAGATAGAGGAGATCGGCGGTGTGGAGAATTTTGGCGAGAGCATAAACAACGCTCTCGGCGGAGTGTTCAACAGATTTGTGGATATGCTGACAACCAATCTTCCCCTTTGGGCGGTGAATGTAATAAAGAATACCCCGAAGGTCATAATAACGCTGCTTGTGAGCGTAATATCCTGCTTTTATTTTGCCCTTGATTACGGACGGGTCCGTGAGGCGGTGCTCGAGATCTTTTCTGCGAACACGAGAGGGAAGGCGGAGCGCTACGTTGCGCTTGTGTCTGCCGCGCTAAAGAAATATGCCAAGGCATATATTCTCATAATGCTTCTGACCTTTCTCGAGGTCTTTGTGGGGCTGTTGGTCCTTGGCAACCGCTATGCGTTCGTAGTCGCTTTTATTGTTGCGATCGTTGATATCTTGCCTGTATTCGGAGCGGGAACTGTTCTTCTGCCTTGGGCTCTTGTTTCCCTCGCGGCCGGTAACAGAGGTATGGGGGTGGGGCTTCTTATCCTTTACGGAGTTGTTACAATTGTCAGACAGATAGCAGAGCCGAGGATCGTGGGCTCAAGTCTCGGTATTCACCCTTGCATCACGCTCTTTACAATGTTCGCGGGGCTGAAGCTCTTCGGCGTCGCGGGAATGATATTAGGGCCTGCCGCGTTATTGCTGATCGTTGAGATCTCGGGCGTTGGAGCTAAAAGGCTTGAGTGACCGTGGAGTCCGAGACATATTTATACATCTATGAAATGCAGACTAAAAAAGCACTTATGACGGCGAATGAGAATCGCTTGTCATAAGTGCTGTTTGTTATAGGTTTATTTCGGGGACGTTATCGTCGCCGTGCTCTTCCATCCAGTCAAGAGCAACGTCGTAAGCCTCGTAGTCGAGATCTGCCATAGTGTTCGTGTGGAAGACAACGCCTTCGGCTTCTCCCTTCATTATCTTGTCATAGGCAAAATCAAGCTGGAATTTTACCGCATCGGCGGTAGCCTGCTTATTTTCGCCGAAATTGTACAGATAAAGACCTATCATACGGCGTGTGTTAGGGGTGTATTTTTTCAATATTTCGAATTTTTCGGGGATCAGCGGAACGTCGCGTTCCTTCCAAGTCCACATAATTATGCCGTCAAAGGCATCCATATACGGCTGAAAATCCGCGTCGTCCTTTTCGTCCTTTCCAAATTGGTTGGTGTATAACACCATCCAAACGTCAAGCGGCTTTACTTCATTATTGTGTGCGCGGTCTATTGCTTTATAAAGATTGTCTATTGATATCTGATCGCAAAAGGGACCCTTGAAATCGTCGAAGACAACGCAGTTTATATTGGTAAATTCCTTTGCTTCCTCGAGTAATACACCAAGGCTTTCGGTTCCGTCAAGAGCCGAATTATTGCACTCCCAGCCGACGCTTCTGAGCCTTTTGAAGGATTTGTTATACTGACGTCTGTTGATCTCCCACTCGACCGGCACCATAAAGGTATTGCGTATCCCGAGATAGCTGCAGAATTCCATAGGGGTCATTCTTGACTCTCTCTCGTTTCCAAACAAGCCGTTGTATCTGCCCTCGGGATGGCCCCAAAGCCAACATAGATCTCTGAATTTCATTGTTGTTCTCCCTTCTTTGCTTCTGCAAATTTATCTTAAATCATTATAAATCAACAAAAAGGATTTGTCAATGTCTTCGAAAAAATTCTTCGAAAAAATACTGTTGACAGATATTAATTTGTTTTTTTACCGAAGGTTCAAACGATCATATCCGTAAAGCAGGCGGTTTGATTTCTTAAGTGAAGAGCTCTGTTGAAAGATATCTGTCTCCCGTGTCGGGGAGGATAACGGCGATGCGGATATTTTTGTGCTCGGGTTTTGAAGCGAGGCTTATCGCCGCGGAGAGTGCCGCCCCCGAGCTTATTCCGCAGAGCAGACCCTCGGTCCTTGCAAGCTTTCTTGCGGCGGAGTAGGCTTCCTCCTCGGTAACGGCTATTATTTCATCAATAAGATCTCTGTCAAGATTTTCGGGAACGAAGTTCGCGCCTATTCCCTGAATTCCGTGAGCGCCCGCGTATCCCTTGGAGAGCAGGGGAGAGGCAGCGGGCTCGACAGCTACGATCTTTATTTCGGGATTCTTTTCCTTGAGGTATCTTGCGCAGCCCGAAAGTGTGCCTCCCGTGCCGACACAAGCTACGAATATATCGATATTTTCCTCGGAATCCTCCCATATCTCGGGAGCGGTGGACTCGGTGTGCGCCTTCGGATTTGCGGGATTGTCAAACTGAGAGGGAATGAAGCCTCCCTCTATGGTTGCCGCAAGCTCCTCTGCCTTTGCGATAGCGCCCTTCATTCCGAGCGCTCCCTCGGTCAGGACTATCTCAGCGCCGTACGCCGCAAGAAGCCGTCTGCGCTCAATGCTCATTGTCTCGGGCATTGTGAGGATCGCTCTGTATCCCTTTGACGCCGCAATGGCGGCAAGTCCTATTCCCGTATTTCCGCTGGTTGGCTCTATTATGACCGAGCCTTCCCTGAGCAATCCTTTTTCCTCGGCATCCTCTATCATTGAGAGGGCAACGCGATCCTTGATGCTTCCCGCGGGATTGAGGTATTCGAGCTTCAGAAGAAGCTGAGCCTTGAGCTCGAGAGACTCGGTGAGGTTTTCGGGGCAGAAAAGGGGGGTTTTTCCGATCAGCTCGGAGATCTTTGAATAAATCATAAATTTTCCTTTCAGAATAAAAAGTAAATAACCGTACATAGCGGTGAGAACTATGCACGGTTAAGATTACATATTGTTGATAGCTTTTGTGAACTGGCTCTTTTTGCGTGCAGCAGCATTCTTATGAATGATTCCGCGTGCAGCAGCCTGGTCTATTTTCTTTACTGCAGCCTTGTATGCAGCCTGAGCAGCGGCATTGTCGCCGGATGCGAGAGCAGCCTGATACTTCTTGATGTCAGTCTTGAGCTGAGTGCGGAACATCTTGTTTCTGAGTGTTTTTGTTTCAGTAACGATAACACGCTTCTTTGCACTTTTAATATTCGGCATTGATATTCACCTCCGTAAAAATCATTAGTGTCTGGGCGGCTTGCCTGAGAGGATGCGCACCGCCTTCATCCATACAGTTACATATCATATCACAAAATTCTTATAATTGCAATAGGTTTTTAAAAATTTTTTTGAAAAAGTTATTTTTTTCTTAAAAAGGCTTGACAACTTGAAATAAACGTGCTATAATTGTAAACTGCATTATAATGCCACATCTATCGGATAGATGGATTTGGCAGGTGTTTGTTTCGTTATAATATATATACGGATTTTTGTCGTAGCATGTCAAAAACCGCCGTTTTGTCCGCGTCCTTGGGTTTTGAAGGCTTGTGGACAGGGCAGAGCCGAAAAAACAATTATAGCGGCGCAAGCATTCGCCCCGCGGGTTTGATCCGCAGTGCAAAGTATTTTGAATGGAGTGATTGAATTAATGGTCAATGTAAAAGAGCAGAAGCTTGGTCAGAACACAAGAATGAGCTTTTCAAGATCCCGTTTTTCTCTCGATCTTCCCAATCTGGTGGAGGTTCAGACAAAATCCTTCAAGTGGTTCTTTGAGGAAGGACTTATGGAGGTGCTCAGAGACGTATCTCCCATAACCGACTACTCGGGAAATCTTGTTATCGAGTTCGTCTCCTACTCTATCGATTCCAAGCCGAAATATTCGGTTGAGGAATGTAAGGAGAGAGACGTTAACTACGCAGCCCCCTTGAAGGTGAACGTTCGTCTGACAAACAAGCAGACGGGTGAGGTCAAGCAGACCGACATCTTTATGGGCGAGTTCCCGATTATGACTGAAACGGGTACGTTCGTTATCAACGGCGCTGAGAGAGTTATCGTATCCCAGATAATCCGTTCTCCCGGAATGTATTATTCGTCCGATATCGACAAGACGGGTAAGGAGACCTACGCGGCAACGGTTATCCCCTACCGCGGAGCGTGGCTTGAATACGACATTGACGTGAACGGCGTTATGTACGTTCGTATAGACAAGAACCGCAAACTGCCCTTGACTATGTTTATAAGAGCGCTTGGCGTTGAGTCGAGAGAGGATATCTCTGCCCTCTTTGGAGAAGAGGAGAGTCTTATTCCCACCTTTGAGAAGGATGAAAGTGAAGCTCTCGCGCTCAGCAATCATTCGACGATAGGCGTTGAAGCCCTCAAGGAGATCTATAAGAAGCTCCGTCCCGGTGAGCCTCCTCTCGTTGAGTCTGCGCAGACCCTCATCAATAACTATTTCTTCGACGCGAGAAGATATGACATTGCTCCCGTCGGACGCTATAAATTCGATAAGAAGGTAGCTCTTCACGCGCGTATCAGAGATCACGTGCTCGCTGAGACTGTTGTCAGCCCCCTTACGGGAGAGATCCTTTTTGAAGAAGGCGAATATCTTGACAACGCAAAGGCTCACCTTATCGAAAACAATGCCGTAAACGAGGTTCGCATCAAGCTCGAGAACGGCGACATCGTGAAGGTGTTCTCTAACAACACTATCTACCCCGAGCACATCATCGGCTTCGGACTCAAGGAGTGCGGCGCTAATGAGAAGGTAAGAATAGACGTTCTCCTCGATATCAAGGAGAAGTGCGGAGACGACAAGGACGCTATCATCGCTATGGCGAAGGAAAGAATAGCGGAGCTTTGCCCCAAGCACATCACCAAGGACGATATCTTCGCGTCTATCAACTATCTGCTTAACCTCACACACGGCGTAGGTAAGGTCGACGATATCGACCACCTCGGAAACCGTCGTATCCGTTCTGTCGGAGAGCAGCTCCAGAACCAGCTCCGCATCGGATTTACAAGAATGGATAAGATCATCAAGGAGAGAATGACAACTCAGGATAACGAGAAGCTCACTCCTCAGGCTCTTATCAATATAAGACCTATCACGACCGCAATAAGAGAGTTCTTCGGCTCGTCTCAGCTTTCTCAGTTTATGGACCAGAACAACCCTCTCGCGGAGCTTACTCATAAGAGAAGACTTTCGGCGCTCGGTCCCGGCGGTCTTTCCCGTGACAGAGCTTCCTTCGACGTCCGTGACGTTCACTATACCCACTATGGTCGTATGTGTCCTATCGAGACGCCTGAAGGTCCTAATATCGGTCTTATTTCCTACCTCACAACATACGCGCGTATAAACGACTACGGCTTTATCGAAGCTCCTTACCGCAAGATCGACAAGGAGACAGGCAGAGTTACCGATGAGGTCGAGTATATGACGGCTGACGTTGAGGATAACTATATTATCGTTCCCGCAAACGAGCCTATCGACGAAAACGGATACTTCCTCACCGACAGAGTAACGGCGAGAGAGAAGGGCGAGTTCGTTGAGATGCCCGCAAACAAGGTCGATTATATGGACGTTTCTCCCAAGATGGTGGTTTCTGTCGCTACCGCGATGATCCCCTTCCTTGAGAATGACGATAACTCCCGTGCGCTTATGGGATCTAATATGCAGAAGCAGGCTGTTCCGCTTATGGTAACAGACAGTCCCATTGTCGGTACGGGTATGGAGTACAGAGCGGCTGTTGACTCGGGTGTAGTTATTCTTGCCCGCAATGCAGGTCGCGTAGAGAAGGTAGACGCTCAGAGGATCGTTATCGCTTGTGAGGACGGTCACAGAGATTCCTACGATCTCATCAAGTTCAAGAGAACTAACCAGGGTACTTGCTTCAACCAGCGCCCCATCGTTAAGAGAGGTGACACAGTCATTGAGGGACAGGTCATTGCGGATGGTCCTGCAACGGCTAACGGAGAGATATCCCTCGGTAAGAACGCGCTTATCGGATTTATGACCTGGGAGGGTTATAACTACGAGGACGCTGTACTTCTTAATGAAAGACTCGTAAGAGACGACGTTTACACGTCTCTCCATATCGAGGAATATACACACGAATCCAGAGATACCAAGCTCGGTCCGGAGGAGATCACCCGTGAGATTCCCAACGTTGGTGAGGACGCTCTTAAGGATCTTAACGCAGAGGGTATCGTAAAGAAGGGAACCGAGGTAAGAGCGGGCGACATTCTCGTAGGTAAGATCACTCCTAAGGGAGAGACCGAGCTTACGGCAGAGGAAAGACTCCTTCGCGCTATCTTCGGCGAGAAGGCAAGAGAGGTAAGAGATACTTCT
>SVSX01000060.1 GCA_015064085.1 Oscillospiraceae bacterium
CTTTATGGACTTTTTCTACCGCCGTTTTCGGGGCTCGACGTACGCTTGTACGCCTCACGCCCCGAAGAACGACGCTTCTTGCTCAAATCTGACTATCCCCTAACAGAGGCTGTCTCAAATTTGCATTGAGACAGCCTCTTTGATCTCCGAAGCGCAATGCGCTTCTTTTTTTATTCTATCTTGTATTTCTTCGCCTGAACGCGGTACATCTCGGCATATCTGCCGTCAAGAGCCATAAGCTCCTCGTGAGAGCCGCTCTCAATTATCCTTCCCTTATCAAACATATATATCCTGTCCGCCATTCGTGTGGTAGAGAGGCGGTGAGAGATAAATATGACGGTCTTGTCGACAGAGCTTTTAAGGATAGATTGGTTCAGCTCATATTCGGCGATCGGGTCAAGGGCGCTTGAGGGCTCGTCGAGTATCATTATGTCAAAATCACCCGCGAAAACTCTCGCTATAGCGACCTTTTGCGATTCTCCGCCCGAAAGTCCCACTCCCTCCTCGGAAAACTCGGTGGTGAGCTGTGTGTGTATTCCCTTCGGCAGCGACCCGAGCTTTTCGTCAAAGGAGGCGGCAGAGAGCGCCGACCTTACACGCTCCTCCATTGAGTCCTCATACTCACCGCCGACCACGTTTTCCGCAAGGGTCGCGGCGAATATCTTATAATCCTGAAATACCGCGCCGATGTGCTGTCTGTAATCCTCGGGGGAATAAACAGTGGAGCTTACGCCGTTATAGAGTATCTCACCCTCACTTGGATCGTAAAGGCGCATAAGCAGCTTTGTGAGTGTGGTCTTTCCCGCTCCGTTATAGCCCACAAAAGCGATCTTCTCGCCCTTGTTTATCTCAAGGCTGACGTCTGAAAGGATATTTTTTGCCTCGCCCGAGAATGGATAGGCAAAGCTGACCCCGCGAAGCTCAAGCTTCTCAAAGCTCGGCACATCCTTCTTATCTCCGACCACAGTAGGCTCATACTCGAGGAACTTTCTCACCTTTTCGACGTAAAGACTATGCTCGTTCATAATAGTGATAAAGCTCACAAGATCGTTCATCGTCCAGTAAAGGCGGAGACTCGCCTGAATACTCGCCGAAAAAGTACCGAGAGACATCCCTGAGTCAAGAATATATCTGATTATAAGATACGCCGTCGCACCCGCGTTCGGAAGAGTGTTCGTGAGTATAGCCGACGCCGTAGAGATACCGAGAAGGCGTTTGCCGTGCTTCTTTTTGCACTCGGTCTTCTCCTCGTTGATCCTTGCAAGCTCACCTCTGTAGAGCTCTGAGATCTCTCCCTGACGAAGCTCCTTCGCTCTGTCGGGCATATAGAAGGTCCTGTGGATATAGGACAGCTCACGGTCGTAATAGTTAAGATCGTTCTTTTTGTCAAGCTCCCGTCGGCTTATGGCGAATTTGATATACATACCAAGTCCCGAGGAAACCACGAAGAAGAGAGCGAGCCAGATATCGAGATACGCGAGGATACCGAAGATCGATATGAGAGAAATGATCCTTATGGGTACGACGTTAAGGTTCAGCACTATCCAGCCTACCCGTCCGTCCGACTCGCGGATCGCCCATATAAAATCGTTATAGAATTCGGGGTCGTCATAGCAGCTCTGGTCAAGGCTTCTCGCCTTGGCGTAGAACTCCTTCTGCATTCCCTCGTGGATAGCAAGCTCCGCCACGGGGCGGTAGACCTCGTATCTCCAGAGGAAAAAGAGCTCGATAGCCGCCTGCGCTCCGCCGACTATAAGCACTGTTATGAGTATCCTCAAAAAATCCTGCTCTTTTTCTATAGCGTCGAAGATATATTTTGTGAGAAGGACTCCCGCAACTGTACTCGCCGCCCTCAGAACAGAGTCGATCACCGTTATCCAAAGATATTTCGGCGTGTACTTTGCGCTGAATTTGAGCATAAAAATGAGGTTTTTCAGTACCTTTTTCGGGGGGTGCTTGTTTTCGTTCTTCTTTTTCTTTTTAGTCATCTTCACCCACCTCCTTTGTGTCAAGGTAGCTGTCTGCCTGCTTGTGCCACATCTCGGAGTATTTTCCGCCAAGGGCGAGAAGCTGACTGTGGCTGCCCTCCTCGCAGATCTTTCCCTCCTCAAAGAGGTATATCCTATCCGCCATAGTAGCGCTTGAGAGACGGTGGGAAATGAAGATCACCGTCTTATCCTTACACGCCTCGAACATATTTTCATACATCTTGTATTCGGCGATAGGGTCAAGAGCCGAGGTCGGCTCGTCCATAATAACGATCTCGGGGTTCATAGCATATATTCTCGCGATTGCGATCTTCTGCGCCTCGCCTCCCGAAAAGACAGCGCCGTCCTCGTGAAATTCTCTGGTTACAGGGGTATCGATCCCCTTCGGAAGCGAGTTGACCTTATCAAGAATATCACTCTTACGAAGGGCTTCCCTTGCGATCTCCTTTTCCCCGTCGGTAAGGTTGCCCCTCAGCATAACGTTTTCGGCAACAGTTGCCGAGAAGAGTCCGTAATCTTGAAAGACAGTTCCGAAAAGCCTTCTGTAGCTTGAAAGACGCAGGGTCTTTATGTTCTCGCCGTTGAGCAGTATCTCACCCGAATCGGGATCGTAAAATCTCTGGAGCAGCTTGGCAAGGGTGCTCTTTCCCGCTCCGTTATGTCCCACAATGGCGATCTTTTCTCCCTTCTTTATCCTGAAGGATACCTTTGCGAGGGTGTCCGACGCGGCATTAGGGTATCTGAAGGTCAATTCTTTCAGCTCAAGCTCGAGGGGAGCGGGAGCTAAGGGAGCGTTTTCGTCCTCGGGGATCTTGGGCTCATATTCAAGAAATTTCTTTATCTCCTCAACGTACATCGAGTTTTGGGAGAGATCCATAGTCAGCTTTCCTACAGAATCTATATCCTCGGCAACCGTCGTCAGCGAGTTGATGACCACAAAGCAGTCGCCGATGAGCATCGTCTTTTTAACGATAGTCTTGAACGCCGCAAGGATCACAGATCCGAAATAGACCACTTGGTAGTTTACAAAATAATAAAGGAATCTGAAGAGCATAAACTTTCTTCCGTACTTTTTGGAGGTGATCTTCAGCTCGTCAACGCTTTCCTTCATCTTTCCGTACATCACCTTATACATTCTCGTGAGGCGCATTTCCTTCGAGAAATCCGAAAGATAAAAGGTTCGTCTGACGTAATCTTTTTTTCGGGTGGCGCGGCGCTTTTCCATATACGCCTCGTAATAGGCGTTGTTTCTCTTCTTTCCGAAGAGCAGCGTCGCGACAAGGGGAACGCAGGAGAGCGGAATAAATATGGGGTCGATGGTAAGCACGAGCGTTCCCACCGCCGCCACATTGGCTATCACGTAAAGAAATCTCGAAAGGCTTCCCATAACGTTAAAGGCGCAATTTGCCGCGTAGGAGGAGGCGACCACGAAGGAATCGTAGAATTTCGGGTCTTCAAAGCAGCCGAGCTCGACCTCTACGGCTTTTTTGTACATCATATCGTTGATATACGCCGTTATCTTCTGATTTTTCAGATCGCAGTAAAGATCGGCGAGCTTCTGTATCACCTGCATCGCCACCGAGAAAAGAAAGATAAAAAGAAGCATCGGGAGGATCTCTCTCACCTTTGCGCCTCTTTGAAGCGAGTTCAGGGCATAGTTATAAAGATAGGCGCTGGAAAGAAAGGAATTCACAGCGCTCATAAGGGTCACCGCAAGGGTCACCACAAGCACACTCGGCGCAGACCTTGTTATAAAGGACAGCGCGTAGGCGTTGTTTTTGACGGTCGCCTTAAGATCAAAGCGCTTTTTCTTTTCCTTCTTCTCCTTTTTTTCTTTTTTGGGCATAGTCTCATCTCCTTTCGGGATATGCTGTCGGTTAGATTATATCACACCGTAAGAGCCTTGTAAATAACCTGTTAGTTGATAATAAAAAGTGCGCAGCCGAAGCCACGCACCAAAAACACATGACTCCATTTGCTGCTACACAAACTTCGGATTACAATACAAGTATGCCAAAGGAAGAGCCTGTATTTTTACTAAAAATAAAAACACACACCCGTATTGTAATTTATTAAGCTTGTGTAGCATTTTGAGTATAGCACAATTCAAAAAATTTGTCAAGCGGTTTTTGTCGGTTTTAGGTTATGATCTTACTTGCTCTGCTCGAGCAGCCAGAGCATAAGCTCTCGGTTTTTGTAGGTCTCGGTCCAGGAGTCGTGCTCCGCCTCGGGATAAAGGGTGAGCCTTGCGTTGCCGCCCCTCTTGTTTACCGCGTCAACCATCTTGCGGCTTTCCTCAACGAATACCACTCTGTCCTTCTCGCCGTGGAACGCCCATATCGGCAGATGCTTCAGTCTTCCCGCGTTCCAATACATTCCGCCGCCGCATATCGGCACTACCGCCGCAAAATACTCGGGACAGCACATTGCAAGCTCCCAGCTTCCGTAACCGCCCATGCTGTTTCCGATAAGATAAAGTCTCTTTGTGTCAACAAACTCCTGCTCGGTAACGAACTGAACGAAATCCTTGAGGCTCTCGAACTCGTCAAACCAGGAATTCTTCTTGCACTGCGGGGCAATGCAAACGAAGGGCAGATCCTTATGCTCCTTTATAAGTCTGAAAAAGCAATTTGAGCGCAGAAGCTCTATGTCCTCTCCCCTCGTACCCGAGCCGTGGAGAAAGAGCAGCGTGGGATATTTCTCCCCCTCCTTATAGCCCTCGGGCAGCTGAAGCACGTATTTCATTCCGTTATATACACCGTTTTCCATTTCTGTTCTCCTTGTATTTCATATTATCATAATCTTTCGATCCATTTCTCGATCAGCTCCGAGGTAAGGTCGTAGCCTCTCGGGGAAAGATGCTGACCGTCTATATAAAAGCCGATGTTCTCCGCCGCGTTTTCCTCGGCAGTCTTTGAGGGATCGTACATCTCGGGGTGATAGGGGTTCAGATAACATCCCTTCCAGAGGTCGATATAGGGTATTCCCCACTTTTCACAGATCTCCACCGCCTTGTCAAAATATATTCGGCGGTTTACGAATTCCTCCTCCGACATTCCCATCTTCTGAGCCACGATATAACCGATCTTCTTTCCCTTCCAATAGGTCAGCGAACGGTAAAAAACGCTCTCAAGCGCCCCGCAGAAGGTAGTCGTATCAAAGCTGCCGTCAAAGCAGAAGGGGTCTATCTCCCCGAGCTTAGTCTCTCCCTCGGCAACCAGACCCAAAAGGTCTGCGTCATTAGTGCCGCCCTCGAATATCACGTAGTCGGCGTCGGGCATCGCCTCACGCATTTTGTCAAGGGTTGCCACCACCGAATGTCTTTCGTGTCCGCTTTTCATAAGGGGCAGCCCTTCGGCGACCGTGCCTCCTCCAATGGCAAAATTCTTATATTCCATATCGTTTCTCTCGCCGATCCTTGTTGCCCAGTTGCCCCATCTGCTTGATCCCGCGCAGATCGAGTCGCCGTTCCAAAGGATCTTTTTTCCGCAAAGCTTACTTTCCATATTTCTCTCCTTCCAAAGATTTTCTTCAGTATACCACATTTTCACGTTTTTTTCAATAAGTAATTTGTTGGGCGACCCGCGATAAAGCAGGTCGCCCAATGCAAACTTATTATTTTATTTCGCTCGGATTATATTCTTGCTACGCCTGTTTCCTTAGCTGCCTCGATAACAGCCTTTGCAACAACGGGAGCAACGCTCTTGTTGAGTGCCGAAACGATGATGTTCTCCTCGTTGAGCTCATCCTCGGGAATGAGAGACGCGAGCGCGTGAGAGGAAGCGACCTTCATCTCCTCGTTTATGCATGAAGCTCTGCAATCAAGCGCTCCGCGGAAGATTCCGGGGAATGCGAGAAGGTTGTTGATCTGGTTGGGGAAGTCGGAACGGCCTGTACCAACGATTCTTGCTCCTGCCTCCTTTGCGAGGTCGGGCATGATCTCGGGAGTGGGGTTAGCCATCGGGAATACGATGGAATCCTTAGCCATACTTGCGATCATTTCCTTAGTTACGATGTTGGGAGCGGAAACTCCAACGAAGATGTCTGCGCCCTTAAGAGCGTCTGCAAGTGTGCCGCGCATCTTTCCGCCGTTGGTGATCTTCGCCATAGCAGCCTGAGCGGGGTTGAGGTTCTCGTCACCGTCGCAGAGGATACCGTGTATATCACACATAAGAAGCTTCTTGGGGTCAGCGCCCATATTGATAAGGTGCTTAGCTATTGAAATACCCGCAGCTCCCGCTCCGCTCATTGTGATGCGAACGTTGCCAAGCTCCTTTCCAACTACCTTGAGGGCGTTGAGAAGGGCTGCCGCAACAACGATAGCTGTTCCGTGCTGGTCGTCGTGGAAGATCGGAATGTCGCAGGTCTCCTTGAGTCTGCGCTCGATCTCAAAGCAACGGGGCGCGGAAATATCCTCGAGGTTTACGCCGCCGAAGCTTCCCGCAAGAAGAGTGATTGTGTTGACTATTGTGTCAACGTCCTTGGAGCGAATGCAGAGGGGGAATGCGTCAACGTCAGCAAACTCCTTGAAGAGTACGCACTTTCCCTCCATAACGGGCATACCTGCCTCAGGTCCGATGTCACCAAGACCGAGAACTGCCGTTCCGTCAGTGATAACTGCAACAAGGTTCTTACGGCGTGTGAGCTCATAAGACTTGTTTACGTCCTTCTGTATCTCAAGGCAAGGCTCTGCGACACCGGGGGTGTACGCAAGGGAAAGGTCCTGACGGTTCTCAACGGGAACGCGGGATACTACCTCGATCTTACCGTTCCACTCATAGTGCTTCTTAAGCGATTCTTCTCTTATGTTCATTTTGATTTTTTCCTTTCAAATTTTAATTCGGAAATAGGCGGGGTCGCCAAGCTCGGCAACCCCGAAAGTTCGATCTTTAATTAGTCCTCAAAGGGGAACTTATAGTCGAGTCCGAGCTCGTCGCGAACAGCGATGAACTCCTTCTGTACAGACTCGTTTATCGGAACACCTGCGTGACGCGCAAGACGGATCTCATACTCCTTCTCACCCGCTGTGTAGATGCGCTCTGCTCCGGGAGCTTTCTGTGCGCCGCGGACCTCACGAATGATGTCGCCTGCCTTCTTGCGGCATACGTCCTCGCCGAGGAAGTGGTCGGTATCGATAGCGATGAAGAAGTGTCCGAGACCGAAGGGTCTCTTCTCACCGTTCTCGTCTTTACCTGTGAGGTACTTACCGTGGTGACCGTCCTGAAGAACAGCGGAAAGAAGCTCTACGAACATTGCAAAGCCGTATCCCTTGTATCCGCATCCCTCTTCGCCGGGGCCGCCGAGTGTGCAAAGAGCAGCCTCGCCGCGCGCCATAGCCTTAAGAGCGTCTGCGGATGTTCCCTCGTAAGCCTCGCCGTCAAGACCTACAAGCGCACCCTTGGGAGCGTCCTTGCCTATACGAGCGTAGTACTCGAGCTTACCGTTCTGGTAGGTAGAGGAAGCAGCGTCAAAATTGAAGTCGAAGGGCTCGTCGGTAGGAACACCGAGAGTAAGGGGGTTAGTTCCGAACATACCCTCAACACCGAAGGTAGGAGCAACTGTGGGACGCGCGTTTGTACCTGTAAGTCCGATGCAGCCTGCCTTTGCAGCCATAGAGGTGTAGTATCCCGCGATACCGTAGTGGCAGGAGTTACGTACAACTACCATACCCATACCGTACTTCTTAGCCTTCTCGATAGCCATGCTCATAGCCTTGTGTCCGATGACCTGACCCATACCGTCGTGACCGTCAACAACAGCAGTTGTCTCTGTCTCCTTGATGATCTCGAAATTGGTAACGGGGTTCTGGATTCCCGCCTTGATTCTGTCAAGGTAAACGGGCTTGAAGCGGTTGCAGCCGTGAGACTCGATACCGCGCTTGTCGGACTCAAGAAGAACGTCCGCGCAGATCTCCGCATCAGCACGGGGAACGCCATATCCGACGAAAGAGTCGATTACAAAATTTGTGATCGTATTCCAATCAACAATATTGGTTTTTGCCATTTTAAAAATCCTCCGTAAAAAATTTTAACTTTACCAATGGCCATTATACCACATCGGCAGGACAATTGCAATAGATTTTGAAAAGATTGTTATTTTTTTGCCAATAAATTCTCAGAAAGGCTTTTTAGGCGTGGTAAACCACCTTTCCGTCAACCACGGTAACGTAGGCGGGAATGTTTATAGCCTTCAGGGGATCTCCCTCCCAGATGACCAGATCTCCGTCCTTGCCCACCTCGAGACTTCCGACTCTGTCGCCTATTCCCGTCTGCTTTGCGGGGTTTATCGTTATGGCTCTCCAAGCCTCCTCATAGGGCAGACCCGCGCTAACCGCGTATCCCGCGCAGAGGGGCAACCGCTCAAGAGGTGTTACGGGAGCATCTGTGATTATGCTTATCGGAACTCCTGCGCGATAGAGTGCCGCGGGAGTGTCGAAGCTCTTGTTCTGGAGTTCTATCTTTCCTTTACTTCCGAAGGACGGACCGACGAAGGCGGGATATCCCTCCTTTGCGAGGTCCTCTGCGATAAGCGCTCCGTCGGTGCAATGATCGAGAGTCAGATCCACGTCAAACTCCTTAGCTATGCGGATAGCCGTAAAGATATCGTCCGCCCTGTGGGCGTGTGCCTTCAGAGGTATCTCCTTCCTCATAACGGGGATCATCGCCTCAAGCTTAATATCAAAGGTCGGCGCTTTTTCACCCTCCTTAGCCTCAAGGTAATTTCTCGCCTTGAAGAGCAGCTCACGGAGCAACGCGGCTGTTGCCATACGCGTCACGGGGGCTTTGTGTGATGCCTGACCGTAAGCTCCCTTGGGGTTTTCACCGAAAGCCACCTTCATCGCCACGGGGGCTTTGATCACCATATCGTCGACCCTCTTGCCAACAAGCTTTATAGCCGCAAAAGTTCCTCCTACTACGTTGGTGCTTCCGGGTCCTGTACAAGCAGAGGTAACACCGTACCGCAGCGCCTCCGAGAATGTCTCGTCTATGGGATTTATTCCGTCTATGGCCCTCATATGCGGGGTAACGGGATCGGATTTTTCATTGTAATCCGCCCCTTCCCAGCGCATAGAGGAATTATGAACGCCTATGTGGCAGTGTGCCTCAACGCATCCGGGAGTCACAAGACGCCCCTCTGCGTCTATGATCTCGCCCTCGCCCGAAAGCTCAAGTTCCTTCCCTACGGCAGTGATCTTTCCGTCGTCCCCTATAAGCACAGAGCCTCCGACGATATCCTCCCCCGCCATTGTTTTTATATACCCGTTTTTAATAAGTAGCATTTTCTCCCCTTTTCATCTGTTGACCGTAGATCTGTAGCTTTCCTTGTGATCCTTATGAGATATCACTATAGGAGCGTCGCTCCTGAAGCGCACCGCAAAGGGCTTGTTTTCGGGAATTCCCTTTCTCTTCAGGGAATCTCCGTTAAAGTAGAGCGCATTGCCGTCTGCCTCTTCGCCGAATATCGAAAGTATCTTTATACAGCCGCCCGAAAGCTTTATTTTCAGAAATCTTATTATCCGCGAGCTCTCCTCAAAGAAGATATCCGCGTAGACCGTGGTGGGAAATATCGTCATATTAAGGAAGCTGAATACGCTGTCCTCCTCACGAGCCGTTGAGAGCTCGCTGAAGATCCAGGTCTGAGCGCCGCCGTCGTCAAGTCCGCGGAAGAATTTATCCTCGGTCTCTCTTCTCGCCTCAGGTGACGGTGTATACGGAAGGGTGATCGTCCTTCCTCCGTCTCCCGAGATCACCTCCTCGACTCCGTCCATTCGCATAATATATCTCGTTCCCTTTTTATAGGTACAGAAGAAGGTGTACGCGCAATAATCGGAAACGGGAAGCAGACATACCTTGGGCGCTACCAGCTTATATCCCTCGATCTCTGCCTCGGCTGTTCCGCTCTGGAAGCCGTGGTGAGGGATCTGGAGAATATCAGATTTCAGATATTTTCCGTATCTTTCGGGAAGCTGTGCGTGGCTGAACGCGCCGTCGGTGGTAAAGAGCACTGTCTGTCCGCCGAGAGCCATTTTGAAGATCAGCGACGAGGCGTTGATATTCTTCGTACGGTGAATGGTATCGTCCATAGAGGCGAGTATCTCGATATAGGCGTCGCCGACCTTATATCTCTGCCCCGTATGAGGCTCAAAGACCGGTATGCCGTATTTCTCTATCAAGCCGTACATTATCGGGAAATTCGTCACCGCCGAGATATCTCCGATTCTCGGATCTTGGTCGTTTATAGTGGGAAAGTGTGCGGTATCGTCCGCTTCGGGGAAAAGGAACATCAGCTTTTCGACCTTCACGCGGTCACCGTACCTGCCCATAAAATCATTGAAGGTAAGATAGTGATCGGAATGGGGATGTGAGAGTATCCACGCCGCAACTGTCGGCGTTTCAAGGTCTGTTCCCTCGGAAAGTATGCGGAAAAGCTCGTCCGAGTCGGGCTCAAAGCCGCCTCCGCCATCGATCATCAGATATCTGCCGTCAGATAACCTTACGGCGTAGGAAAGTCCGAAATCCTGAAGCTCGGGCTGGGTTATGGCAGGGGTGTAAATGGGCGCTCCCGCCTTGTCGGAATACGAGAAATATCCGCACTCCTTCTCCTCGACCACCGAGATATCTCCCGAGCCGCCGAAGTAGTTTATGAAAACTCCCACGTCATCTTTTCTGAGCGCCGCGAAGCGGTGGCTTCCGCTGAGGTATTCCTCAAAGAGAGTAAAGCCCTCTGCCTCGTAAAGCTCCTTATAGCCAAAAAAGCTCTTCTCCTCGGAATTTTTTATAAAACAGACCGACGACAGCTTATTCTCGGCATCTTCAAAAAATTCAGTCTCACCGAATGCGGGTATTTTAACATAATTCATAGCAATCACCTCACTTTTATTGTTGATTTGATTATAACACAACAAAGTCCCGATTTCAACCGTATTTTCGCAGTTTTTTCTCAAATTCTTGACAAAAGTTTTTTGTTATGATATAATCTCCGTGGCATTAAGCCGCTTGACTATTACAGCAATAAAGAAGGTAACAAAATGAAGCTAAGCGCAAAGGCGAGAAACGCCTTTATGATAGGTATTCTCTGCTCTATCTCGTATTTCGCGGTCTACATTGCGAGAAACATCCTGAGCGCCGTCACCCCGCAGATGCTTGAGGACGGCTACACCGAGGAGTATATCGGCCTGCTCTCCTCCCTCTATTTCGGATTTTATGCCGTCGGGCAGCTTATCAACGGAGCTATCGGAGACAAGATCAAGGGAAAATATATGATAAGCGCAGGACTCCTCTCCGCGGGAATCAACACCCTGCTCTTTCCGATATTATCCCCAAGCCGAGTCGGAGCAACGGCGGTCTATGCGCTGACGGGCTTCTCCCTCTCGATGATATACGGTCCTATGACAAAGCTCGTATCGGAAAACACCGACCCTATCCACGCCACACGCTGCAGTCTCGGATATACCTTCTCGAGCTTTTTCGGCTCTCCCGCCGCGGGAATCCTTGCAACCTTTCTCGCGTGGCAGAGCGTTTTTTCCGTCACGAGCGTGGCACTTGCCGCCATGGCAACGGCAGTATTCATCTGCGTCACTCTTTTTGAGCGCAGAGGAATTATTGAATACGGACATTACAAGCCTAAGGAAAAGGGTGCTAAGAACATAAGAATCCTTGTTGATCGGGGAATAATCAAGTTTTCTCTGATCTCTATACTGACGGGCATTATCCGAACCTCGGTGGTATTCTGGCTGCCCACCTATCTTTCGCAGTATCTTGGATTCTCCTCGAAAACGTCGGCATCGATATTCACAGTAACCACCTTTGTGATCTCTTTTGTTGCCTTTATCGTCATATTCGTTTACGAAAAGCTCGGACGAAATATCGACAGAACAGTCCTTCTTATGTTCTCCTGCTCGGCTCTCTTTTTCGCCATAACCTATTTTGTCAAAGCGCCACTATTCAATATAATCTTCATTGTCCTCGCCATAATGGCGTCCAACGGCGCGGCAACCATGCTGTGGTCGGTCTACTGCCCAAGCCTCAAGGATACGGGAATGGTGTCCTCGGCAACGGGATATCTTGATTTCCTCAGCTATATGGCAGCCGCCCTCGCGAATATCCTTTTCGCCAACGCCGTGTCGTCTATCGGCTGGAGCAACCTTTTGCTCGTCTGGTTCGCTATAGTTTCGGTGGGTGTCATAGTCGCTCTGCCCTTTAAAAAGAAAAAGCCACATAACGCGGACTTCTCATAAGGGTGATAAAAGGGGCTGTCACATTTGGCAAGACCGAAAAAGTCCGAGAATAAATAAAAAAATCCCGTTTACGCATAAAAACGCAAATGAGATACTAATAGGTTGAATTTCTTCGAAATTCTTCATCTTTATGGACTTTTTCTACCGCCGTTTTCGGGGCTCGACGTACGCTTGTACGCCTCACGCCCCGAAGAACGACGCTTCTTGCTCAAATCTGACTAT
>SVSX01000061.1 GCA_015064085.1 Oscillospiraceae bacterium
TGACCGCGCGCCGCTTTTGCAGTCTCCACTCGGGGCTTCGCCCCTCTTTCCGACTGCAAAAGCATTTATCTTAACTCGTTACTTTTTATTTTGATTTTTTAGTCTCACATCATTGACAAAACTACATATTTCAAAGAATTATGTAAATAATATGACAATAACGAGGAATTTTTTGCGAAAAAGGAGACAGAAGATAATGAGTGACGAAAAAAACGAGAACGGTATCGTCAAAGCCGAAAATGAAGAAAAAGTGTTAGACGGAATAATCGAGAGCGGATCGGTCATAACTAAAAACTCCAAGTGCTCTATACACACTCTCACGGTGATAGGACAGATCGAGGGGCACTACATTCTCCCCGAAAGTCAGAAGGCTACGAAATACGAGCACATAATCCCCCTGCTTGTTGCCATTGAGGAAAGCGAAGAGGTAGAGGGACTGCTCATAGTTCTCAACACTATGGGCGGAGACGTCGAGGCAGGGCTTGCCATTGCGGAGATGATCGCTTCAATGACAAAGCCTACGGTAAGCCTCGTCCTTGGAGGCGGACATTCCATCGGCGTACCTCTTGCCACCTCGGCAAAAAGATCCTTCATAGTTCCCTCCGCGACGATGACTATTCATCCCGTGAGAATAAACGGACTTGTGGTAGGAGTTCCTCAGACCTTCAGAAATTTTGAGGAGATGCAGAGGCGGATCGTAAAATTCATCTGCGACCACTCGGAGGCGAGTGCCGAAAAGATAAACGAGCTTATGATGCGTCCCGACGAAATGGCAACCGACGTCGGCTCGATAATCGACGGAGACGAGGCTGTTCGCTGCGGCATAATAGATGCCGTAGGCGGGCTTTCCGACGCCATTTCCGCTCTGCGTGAAATGATAGCCGAAGGAAAAAGCAAATAATAACAAAACGGTTTGACGATCCCTCTCGGGAAGATCAAACCGTTTTATTTACTTATCTTATTTGCCGAGAAGCTCGAGCAAAACTCCCGCGGCTTTTTCTGCCGTGCCTTTTACAAATCTTGATGTGTAAACCTCATATCCCCCGTTTTTGAAGGCATTTTCTGAGGGAACGTATCCAAAAGATCCGTTGGTACAGCTGAGAACAAAGGTCATCTTATAAGGAGAATTTTCCTTAATGTACATTCCCGTGGTATCGAACATTTCAAACGGGGCTGAAACAAAGGCAAGATCTCCGAAAGCTATTGTGGTGAGGCTCATAGTTTCCTTCTCTCCGTATTTTGCGCGATTGATTATCGCACTCGCTTCATACTTTGATTGAAATCCGTAAAGCTCACACAGGCTCTTCTGCTTTGCGGTGTCGGTAGTGTTTTTCACCTCTTTAGCCTTCGCGAGGAGGTGATCGGTGGTATGGTTTACCTCCATATCCACATTCTTTGTGTTTATCTTGATCTCACCCACAGAGGCGTCGCTCATATTGCTCAGCGCATCCTCAAGTCGCTCCGCCAAGCCGCGGCCAAGCTGCATATAGTTCGAAAAGATCTGATCCGATTTGATCTTCGACGACGTGACTATATTCCCTGACGCCCCTTGGAAAAACGCAAAATGTACATCGTATTTTTCCTCGGATCTTTTTCTGAACATATCGACATAATCGGCGCTTATCTTTGTTGGATCAAGGCTTCTCGCCGTTGAAGGGTGCGCCTGCCAATTGACCATCAGCACGTCCTTCTTGTCCTCTCGGCAAAATCTTATGACCTGCATCGTATCGTCGATCTTGGTTTCATAATCCTTATAGACAGTGCAAGGATTATCCACGTGAGTTCCGCCAAAGCTTCCGTCCTGCATAATATATCTTCTCACGAAGGCATAATTCTCGGTTGTGGTTACCCCTGTTTTAACGGTACACACCGACATATCCGCAAGAGCCTCTTTTATGGCGGTCTCTATCTTCAGATAATACGCCTCAAGAAACAGATTTATATTTGCGTTGCCGGTTTTCGTATAAGACGGCGCGGTATGGTTATGAGTGGTGCTGACCATCACGTTTTCCTTTGGGACTCCGAGATTTTCGGCAATACTGAGAGTTTTTGAGAGGATAGGATCGTCCGACGTTTGCAGATCGAGAGTTATCAGAAGCGCCTTGGTGCTTCCGTCGGATACGGCAATAACAGTAGCGTAAATATCGCTTGTCGTTCCCACCGCGTCACTGCTTGCGAAGGGCACGGGAAAGACCGTGGGGGTTATGTTTTGTCTGGCATATCCCACGTAAAGCTCCTCGGCCTCACCCGGAACATCAGAGCTGTCCGTCGTCGCAGATACCGTCGTAGTCGCGGCATTAGCCGCAGTAGTCTCTGTGAAATTATTGTCGGTGATATCAGCACCACGGCAACCGTAAAAGCTCATAATCGTCAACATCAAGATAAGACCTATTATCCTTTTTGCATATTTCCCAATCATTTCTTTTCCTCTGTCGTACATTTATAACTCATTGTACCATAGGATACACCACAATGTCAACAATAAAAAGGATCACTCATAAAAGTTTCTCGTTATAACCTCGTTCTGCCATTCGGGCGAAAGGCTTGTGAATTTAGCCGAGAAGCCCGTTACACGGACAATAAGATGGGGATATTTTTCGGGGTGCTTTTGCGCGTCGAGAAGCTCCTCCTTGGAGGTGCAGTTGAGCTGAAGCGACTGTATCGCCGACTTTGCCGCCGCGCGAAGGAATGCCTCGCAGATCTCAAGGTTCATTTTTGCGGGTGGGAGTATGAGGTTGATAACAGTGTTTCCGCCAAAGATCGACGGGTCAAGCGCCGTCATACTGTGTACCACGTCGGTAACGTGAGGGATCTTATTGAGTCTCGAGGGGGTGAGCCCCTGAGCGAGATAATCGCCGTTTCTTCTTCCGTCGGGAGTAGCTCTTGTCATCTCTCCCCACCATCTTACCTCGGTATATGCAAGGTGACCGAGAACTATCTTTCCTCCGTATGTTCCCTTTATTCTCTTCACCATACTGTTTATATCGTCGTTAAGTCTTCTGCAAAGACCCGAGGACTCATCACTGCCGTCGCCCCAACCGTGACAGCGTGTAGCATCGACACGCATCTCCTCGTTCCCCTCCCAGTTGCTTCTGACCGCCTCCAGAAGCTGATCAAGGGTATATTTCTTCTTTTCGAAGCAAAGCTCCCTGATAACCAAAAGCGAGTCCACAAGGTTGGCAAAGGCAAAGAGCTCGTTGCGGTCATCACGGTATTTTGCTCCGCCCTCGGTAAAGTCCTTGCGTTTTTCTATGCAGTTGGCGAGAGTCGAGGAGAAAAGTGGAAGGACGTCGACCTTATGCCATATATTTCCGCCCGTGCGGGTTACTCTCGTTCTTTCCTCAAGAAGCACTCGAACGTTCTCGCACATTATGGAATATACCTCTTCAAAGCTTTCAGCTCCGTCAAGTGGCTTGAACTTCATACCGATTTCAGCCATCTTATCAAAATCCCTGTGAACAGCAAGCTCAAGGGGCTTGATGAGATTTATATACGAGCCGTCGTCAAACTTCTCATATCCGTTTCCGTTCATTCCCCAACAACCGAATATGAGATAATCTCTCGCCTCCTCGATAGTCCTTCCCGTTGCGAGGACCGCGGGGATAGTCGCCTCGTCGTTCTGATACATAACCACGCTTGTACCCTTGATAAGATCCTTATTGACCTCATCAAACATCTCCTTTGGGGACTCGGAGGAATAGCGAAGCTTTACCTTGGGGTATATGAGCTGTTCCTCTCTTGTGGCGCGGAGGAACATTATTGTCAGATCATTGCAAAGGGGGCTTCCGTCCGGATAACAGCCACCGAGAACGTAGGTGTTCTCAAGCTCGTGATCCGAATATCCCTCAAACTTGATATCACGGTCAAAATGACTGTCAAAGGTAACGAGGAATTTTGCCACAAGATCGTATGCCTCATCCTTTGTCAGCCTTCCCGCCTCAATATCTCTCTCGTAAAAGGGATAAAGGTCCATATCTATGCGTCCGAAGGAGCTGAAGCCTATTCCCTCAAGAGAGCCCAGCGCCTTTCTCATAAAGGCATACATATTCAGCGCCTCATAAAAGCTTTTTGGCGCTTCCCAAGGAGTCCTACTTGCGGCGTCCGCGATCCTCTCCATATTTGCCCTTACCTCGCTGTCATCTGTCTCCCTTGCGAGAGCTTCGGCTTTGACAGCGAATTTCTCGGATATCTTTTTTATTGAGAGCATACCCTCACAGACCGAATTAAGAAAATCCGCTTCCCTTTCGTTCGCTCCCTCAAGCTGCGCCTCTGCCTTCTCATATATTCCTTTAAGACCTATTTCAAGAACAGGTCGGTGGTTGAAGCAAAAGTGCTGACTTACGTCGTTATAAGGTCCGCAGATAAGGTACATCTTCTCCTTCTTCTGCCTCTTCATAAGCTTCCAAAGCTCGGGATCTTGATCCTCAAAAAGGTGCTGGTTTTTCCAATACACCCAACCGCCCGCGCTTCTGTGACCTCGGAAATCTCTCGCTCCGTCACACTGAGCCGCGAGAGTACCCGTCTCATAATAAAACGGCGAGGTCTTAAAAAGCACGGGGTCTATATTGTCGCTGATAGTCCTGTACTGCATTCTCTTCATTTCGAAAACGCTCATACCCTCCGTGTATTTCGCGTCAAGCTCGGCAACGCATCTGTCGCAGAACTCCTCCGCCCTACCGTCCGCCACCGTCGTGTAATGTGTAAAAAGCTCGTTTCTCATTTTCTCGTAGTTCATAACAACACCTCCAATTTTTTTCAATTATACCATACGAAATATAAAAATAAAATGAGCAATAGAGAAACTTTTTGCAATTTAGGGAAATTTCATTGACTTTTTTCGAAAAGAATTATATAATATCCTTGAAAGGCGGTGAGCTGTTTGAAATTTGAAAATCTGAGGATAGACAAAATAAGAACTGTCGTTCGGTATAAGCCCGATATAGTATCCTGGCGTGCCGCAAATCGAAAAGACCACATAATCGGGATAAATATAAGCGGTATTGCCGATCATGACCTTGGCTATAAGCATATCGACCTTAAGCCCGACTATATTTATTTTTTCAATCAGCGAGACGACTTCAGCGCACTGACCAAGGAGGCAGGATATTGCTATTCGGTCCATTTCACCACCACAGAGCCGATCGAGACCGACAGCTTTTGTAAAAAAGTGAACAATACCGAGGAGATAGTCAAAATGATAGAAAAGCTTGAGCGTTCGTTTTTCAGGAAAGACAACAACGAGCTCTCTATGCTGAGTGAGTTTTATTCCCTATGCGACCTTCTCAATAAGCTGAATAACACCCCTTATACAAAAAAAGACAACCGGCTACTTAAAGCCAAAGAATATCTCGACGTAAATTTCAAAGAAAAAAGCTGTCTTGACGGTGCTGCCGACATATGTCAGATATCGAGAAGGCGATTCAACGATGTTTTCAGAGTATACATCGGCGTAACGCCAAATCAGTACGTCACCTCTAAAAAGATAGAACACGCAAAGGAGCTTCTTGCTCTCGGATATC
Organism: Oscillospiraceae bacterium; assembly: GCA_015064085.1. GTDB lineage: Bacteria > Bacillota > Clostridia > Oscillospirales > CAG-272 > HGM12713. The sequence goes on from SVSX01000061.1 coordinate 5,520, forward strand.
TTACCGTCTCTGACATCTCGGAGCTTTCGGGCTTCTCGGACATATATTATTTCAGCAAAATATTCAAGCAACAAACGGGAATAACCCCCTCTCAATACAGAAAGGAGATAGGAAAAAATGACTAAAAGGTTAAGCGGCAAATTCACCTGTGCCCTCGTGATCTTCAGCCTTATGGGGCAGATCGCCTGGGTCATCGAAAATATGTACTTCAACGTGTTCATCTACAAGATGTTCAACGCGTCGGCAAACGATATCTCAAATATGGTAGCGGCAAGTGCCGTGGCGGCGACGCTCACCACGGTATTTATCGGCGCGCTCTCTGATAAGATCGGAAAGCGCAAGCTGTTTATCTGCGCGGGATATATCCTTTGGGGTATCTCGATACTCTGCTTCTCTCTTATAAGAATAGATATAATCTCGGCAATGATTCCCGCCACCCTTTCAGCGGCAGCTGTTGGAATATCCCTTGTGATAATATTCGACTGCCTTATGACCTTCTTCGGCTCATCGGCAAACGATGCCGCCTTCAATGCCTGGCTCACCGACTCCACCGACTCTCAAAACCGAGGCAGAGCCGAGGGTATAAACGCCATTATGCCTCTTGTAGCTATGCTCGCCGTTTTCGGCGGCTTTATGGCGTTCGACCTCAACCTCAGTGAGAGCTGGACACTCATATTCATCATTATCGGCGTTGCTACCACCCTCATCGGTATTCTTGGATTTTTTATCATTGAAGAGCCAAGGATAAAGCGCTCGGAGGACGGCTATCTTTCCACAGTCATTCACGGATTTCTCCCCTCCACCGTCAGAAAAAATCCCCCTTTTTATATCATTCTTTTCATCTTTGTGGTGTTCAATATCGCGATACAGATATTTATGCCCTATCTCATAATCTATTTTGAAATGACACTCGGAATGACGAATTACGTTCCGATCCTTGCCCCCGCGATCGTTCTCGCGTCAGCCGTCACAGCCTTATGGGGGCGTGTCTATGACAAAAAGGGATATTTCTTCTCGGTAACGATCGCCCTTTGTGTCCTTATCGTAGGCTGCTTCTCCCTCTTCCTTGTAAAGGCGACCGCGGCGGTCTTTGCTGCCACCCTGCTCCTTATGTGCGGATATCTTGCGGGTGCGGCGGTATTCGGAGCTAAGATACGCGACCTTACACCCGAAGGAAAATCAGGAAGATTTCAAGGTGTGCGCATCTGCGCTCAGGTCCTCCTCCCGGGCGTTATAGGTCCTTATATCGGTAAGACGATCCTTTCGGGAGCTGAAACGGTACAAAACTCAGACGGAACGACCTCATTTCTCCCAACCTCGGATATCTTTCTCGGCGCGTCGGTTGCGGTGCTCCTCTCTTTGATTTTAGTGGTTATCACCGCCGCACTGATACAAAAAAAGCCGCCACGCCTTGAAAAAGGACTAAAAACTCCCTACGAGGAAGACACCACCTCCTCCTGGGATGACTATCCCCGTCCCCAGTTCAAGCGCGACTCGTTTTTTTCACTCAACGGAAAATGGTCGCTCAAGCTGAGATCAAAAGACACGCTTACTCCCCTCGGAGACGTCAACGTTCCCTTCCCGATCCCCTCGAGGCTTTCGGGCATCGATCATCAGCTAAAGCCTTATGAGGAGCTGATATACGAACGCGAATTCACCCTCCCCGAAGGGTTTACCAAAGACCGTACTATTATAAATTTCGGTGCTGTTGACCTTCATTGCACTCTCACCGTAAACGGAATACTCGTCGGAAGCCACTCGGGCGGATACGATCCATTTTCCTTTGATATAACCGATCAGCTAAAGGACGGTCCTAACACGCTTTCGCTTTCGGTATCCGATCCACTTGACAAGGACTATCCTTACGGAAAGCAGAAAGTGAAGCGCGGCGGAATGTGGTATACTCCCACAAGCGGCATCTGGCAAAGCGTCTGGCTTGAGTCTCTGCCAAGCTCACCTGTCACATCGCTCAGAATAACTCCCTCGCTCAACTCGGTCGTAATAGAAACCGAGGGAGGAGCAAAGGAAAAGTGCCTGACGCTTATCACAGAAAAAGGCGAGAGGATATACACCTACGAGGGAGACTCATTCACCCTCACGCCTGACGATCCGAGAGTCTGGACTCCCGAAGATCCCTATCTCTACCGATTTACACTCCGATCGGGTGAGGATAAGATATCATCATACTTTGCCCTCAGGACCTTCACAGTAGAAAAAAAAGGAGACACTCCTCTCCTCTGCCTTAACGGAAGCCCGATATTCTGCCACGGTCTTCTCGACCAAGGCTATTTCAGCGACGGCATCTTCCTACCCGCAACCCCCAAGGGATTTGAGGAGGATATCCTCAGAGCAAAGGAAATGGGCTTCAATATGCTCCGAAAGCATATAAAGCTTGAACCCGAAATTTTCTATTACCTCTGCGACAAGCACGGTATGCTTGTTTTTCAGGATATGATAAACAATGGAAAATACAGCTTTTTCCTCGACACCGCCCTTCCAACCGTCGGACTTAAACGCGGTATCAGCCACAAAGCCTCACCCAAAAGGAGAAAAGAATTTGAGCACACCGCAAGGCTGACACAGACCCTCCTTTATAACCACCCCTCCGTGGTTTATTACACTATATTCAACGAGGGCTGGGGACAGTACGACGCAGACAGACTCTACCGTGAGCTGAAGGATCTTGATCCATCGAGAGTCTACGATACCACCTCGGGCTGGTTCACCGAAAAGGAGAGCGACGTTCAGAGTGAGCATATATATTTCAGAAAGCTTGCTCCAAAGACAGTCGGCACTCGTCCCCTCGTTATATCCGAGTTTGGCGGTTATTCCCTGCGAATCCCCGACCATATATTCAACCTTGACGAGAATTACGGATACAAGACCTACAAAAACGAGGAGGAGCTGACCTTGGCTCTTGAGTCACTTTACCTCACAGAGGTCAAGCCACTTATAGAGAAAGGACTTTCCGCCACCGTTATGACTCAGATCTCCGACGTTGAGGACGAGACAAACGGTCTCCTCACCTACGATAGACAAACAATAAAGGTAGAGCCTAAAAAAATGAAATCGATCTCCGAAAGCCTTTACTCCGAGTTCGAAAGAATTCATAATTGATTAAAAAAAGAAGTATGGCAAATCGCCATACTTCTTTTTTATTTTATCTGATTCCGTAATTCTCGATCACGTAGTCCATATCCTTGTCGCCTCTTCCCGAGAGGTTGATAAGCACAGAGCCGTGTTCCATAGTTTCTGCGAGCTTCATTCCGTATGCAACCGCGTGAGCGCTCTCGATAGCGGGAATTATTCCCTCAAGACGTGAGAGTCTGAAGAATGCGTCTATCGTCTCTTCGTCGTCGATAACGTCATACTTAACTCTTCCAAGCTCCTGGAGGAATGCGTGCTCAGGTCCTGAGGAGGGATAGTCAAGTCCGCTGGCTACCGAATATACGGGAGCCGGCTCGCCATTCTCGTCCTTAAGCATAATACTGTTAAAGCCGTGCATTATACCCTCTGTACCGTATTTCAGACTTGCCGCGTGGTCACCAAGCTTAGGTCCTCTTCCAAGAGGCTCTATTCCATAGATATCAACGGGGTCGTTAAGGAATCCCGCAAAAAGTCCCGCAGCGTTCGAGCCGCCGCCAACACAGGCTACGATAGCGCTCGGCAGATGACCCGTCATCTCGATAAACTGCTCTCTCGCCTCGATACCCACAACGCTCTGGAAATCTCTTACCATCATTGGGAAGGGATGAGGACCGAGAACCGATCCGATACAGTAGATAGAATCCTTATACTCCTTGCTGTAAGCGTCAAAAGCCGCGTCAACAGCCTCCTTGAGAGTCTGAAGTCCGTGTGTGACCTCCACAACGTTCGCGCCGAGTATCTTCATTCTCGCAACGTTGGGAGCTTGCTTCTTTATGTCTACTGTTCCCATATAGATATCGCACTCAAGTCCGAAATATGCCGCCGCGGTCGCAAGCGCAACACCGTGCTGTCCCGCGCCCGTCTCAGCGATCACCTTCTTCTTACCCATATACTTTGCGAGAAGAGCCTCGCCCATACAGTGATTGAGCTTGTGAGCGCCCGAATGGTTAAGGTCCTCACGCTTAGCATAAAGCTGTACCTTGCCGCCAAGAGCGTCTGAAAGTCTTTCAAGGTGAGTTACGGGAGTAGGTCTTCCCTGAAATTCCTTTCTTATTCTGCGAAGCTCGGCAATAAATTTTCTCGACTGACAGATAGAGTAATATGCCTCTGTGATCTCAGCCATAGCTGCCTTCAGCTTATCGTCTACGTAAACACCTCCGTATTTTCCGAAGTATCCGTTCTTATCGGGGTAGTTATTAAAATAAGTATCAAAATCAACGCCGTTGTATTTCATATTATTTCTCCTTTTATCTTTATGTATTTTCGATCGTTATTTATCTCGGTTCAGCCTAGGCAATAACGCCATCGTTTTGTTTTCATCACGGTAAATACCTTCCTTTCGAGAGGCAAAAGAAAAATCCTGCCTCTGATAATAAAAATCAGGGACAAGACTTGCATCCTGCGGTACCACCCATCTTGGTTCAACACCCACTCACTCCGCACAAAAATGCGGCTGCGAAAGATAACGGCTTCGCTCCCGTCGGTAACTACTTGCAAAAGCTTTCGTCCGCCCTCATAAGTCCATTCACCGAAAACACAGCGTCGCACTCCCACCAACGGCGACTCTCTGAGCCTATGTCCCTTCGGCTACTCCTCTTAATCACAGGTTTATATTCTGTATTATACACTCATATTCCACCTTTGTCAAGAGTTTTTTTACTTTTTCTCAGAAAGACTTATGAGAAAAAGATCCGCCCCGAACGTCCTTATGACGCCGAAGCGGATCTTTTATTATCTCAAACAAAAATTATTCAAAATCGAATACGTCGATCCAGCCGTGGAGGAAATCTCTCTCCTCGGGCTTACCCTTTACCGACTGAGAAGCGGCAACGATAGGCAACCACTTCTGAACGTACTTTTTCTCTGTTCCGCTCTTCTTGCAGAAGAGATCAATGTACTTCTCGGCAAGCTCCTTGTCTCCGTCAAGGCAGAAAAGGAGGTATGTTCTTGCAACGTCAGCCGATGCGTTACCCTGAGTAGCGTGAGCCCAGTCAATGATATAAGGTATTCCGCTCTCTGTAACGATTATATTGGAGGGGTTGAAGTCGCCGTGGCAGACCTTATTGTGCTTGGGCATAGACTCAAGGCGTGTGTGAAGGTCGTATCTTGTTGCCTCGCTGATATCAGCCTCGGACATCTTGCGGTTCATCTTATCCTTAAGCTTTGTAAGCATAGGGCAGGTCTTGGAGTGTACCTTCATCTGAAGATCAACGAACATCTCAAGATATTCGTCAAGCTTCTCGGGGTACTTCTTCATAAGTTCGGCAAGAGTATCTCCCGCAATAAACTCGGTAACGATAGCCCACTTGCCGTCTATCTTGGATACCTCAATAAATCTGGGGATATTAAGACCTGTCTCCTCAACACGCGCGTGGTTGAGCGCCTCGTTGAGAACGTCTGCCTTGGAATAATCTGCGTCGAAAACCTTGATAGTCTTTACACCGTCGCGGTATATTGTCTTTGCCGTGCGTATTGCTATAACATTATTAAGATTCATAAATATGACCTTTCCTTTCTGTAAAACAGCTTATATTTCCTCGTGGGTGCCGTAGTATGCGTTAAGGTACATCTGCTTGATCTCGCTCATAAGAGGATATCTGGGGTTAGCGCCTGTGCACTGGTCATCAAATGCCTGCTCGACCATATCGTCAAGTCTCGCAAGGAAGTCTGCCTCGTCGGGAACATAGTCGCGGATAGTGGACTTGATTCCAATCTTAGCCTTCAGCTCATCGATAGCGGAGATAAGCGCCTCGAGCTTATCGCTGTCTGTCTTACCCTTGAGTCCGAGGTAGTCTGCAACCTCTGCGTATCTTGCGAGGGTGTGGGGGTGATCATACTGTGAGAAAGTACCCATCTTAACGGGAGCTTCACTCGCGTTGAAGCGAATTACCTCATCTATCATAAGAGCGTTGGCAACACCGTGAGGAATGTGGTAGAATGCGCCGAGCTTGTGAGCCATAGAATGGCAGACACCGAGGAATGCGTTAGCGAATGCCATACCTGCCATTGTTGCGGCGTTAGCCATCTTCTCTCTTGCTACATAGTCGGTCTGACCGTTCTCGTAAGCTCTGGGAAGGTACTCGAATACCGTCTTGAGGGACTTGAGGGCAAGTCCGTCGGTGTAATCTGTTGCCAGCATTGCGGCATAAGCCTCAAGTGCGTGAGTCACAGCGTCGATACCCGATGCGGCGGTAAGTCCACGGGGAGCGGACATATGGAGGTCTGTGTCAACGATTGCCATATTGGGCATGAGCTCATAATCGGCAAGAGGATACTTGATTCCCGTCTTTTCGTCTGTAATAACAGCGAAGGGTGTTACCTCAGAGCCTGTTCCCGCGGAGGTAGGTACTGCGATAAAGTATGCCTTCTCTCCCATCTTGGGGAAGGTGTAAACTCTCTTACGGATATCGATAAAGCGCATTGCCATATCCATAAAGTCTACTTCGGGATGCTCATAAAGAACCCACATGATCTTGGCGGCGTC
>SVSX01000062.1 GCA_015064085.1 Oscillospiraceae bacterium
TCTCTGACACCTCATCCGTCACGGCTTACGCCGTGCCACCTTCCCCCGCTGGGGAAGGCTGTCGCTGCGGCGGGATTGTTCAACGGCAAAAGCCTCTACTGAACCACCCGCTTAGCGGGTGGTTTTCGGAAACCAAAAAAGCTGAATTGCCAAGCTCCAAAAAAGGAGCTCTCGCAATTCAGCCATTTTTATTTATTCAGCATATTTTTCGATAGAGTCGCCGTCGTCAAGCACCGACATCATCATATAAAATCTCGGAATATGGAACGGACCCTTGAAGATATTGCCCTTGAGAGTAGTGGAGGGAGTGTTGTCGTAATGGAGGTATCCGTACCACTCGCCATTCTCTCGGTCGAGGAAATATTTCTCGCAGTAGCTCTCAAGGCGGCGGTAAAGCTCAAGATACTTTTCCTCCTTGAATATATCGTAAGCCATTCGCGCGGCGATCATAGTCTCGCACTGAGGCCACCAGAGCTTCATATCCCACTCAAGCTGAACGGGAGGTCTGCCCGAAACGTCGCAAAAGGCGATAATGCCGTCATTCGCCTCATCTAAGCCGAGAGGCAGAGTTATATCGATTATCTTCTTTCCCGCATCAATTGCCTCTCTGTCACCGCTGATCAATCCCTCAAGCAAAACGAACCAAGCGGCTTCCATTGAGTGACCGGGATTCACGATCCTGCCCGTCGGTGTGTCTACTGTCTTTCCCTCAGCCGACACGTTCTCAAAAAGTGCCTTCTCGGTGAGAAATCCACCGTGAAGTATCTCATCGAGACATTCTTTTGCGATCGCATCGTATCTTTCCCTATTTTCTACGTCAACAGCCCTCATCGTCTGAGCGGTGGAAAGCATTATCATAATGGGAGAGAGAGCCTTCATTGTGTATGTTTCCTTATTGAATTTGGGAGAGGTCGCTATCTCACCCGTAAAGCAACCGTAAGCCACGTCGAAATATCTTCTCGCGTCGAGAAGCGCCTGAGGGTCACCGCTGGCTCTGTAATATTCGGCACAGCCGATCGCGGCAAAGGTCTCGGAAAAATAATATCTTCTCTTCTGTATTCCCCTGCCGTCTCTCGTAACGGTAAAGAACATTCTTCCGTCGGTGTCAACGCATTTTCCGAGGAAGGAATATATGCACCTTGCCGCGTCAAGATACTCGGGGTCGTTCTTTATCAGATTAAAAGCCTTTGAGAAGGTCCAGAGAGCGCGTCCCTGAAACCAGACGCTCTTGTCCTCGCCGTAAAGCCTTCCCTCTTTGTCAAGGCAGGTGAAAATACCGCCGTATTCTCTGTCAAGTCCGTTCTTTATCCAAAAGGGAAGATCGTCCTCTATAAGTAATTTTTTGTTATCCATAACTTCTCCTTATACTATTCTGATCGTCTCTCCCGAGCCGATCGAGTAGAGCACACCGTCAACGTCGATCCACACCTTAATAAGGGTGGGATTATAAACAAGATGTCCGTCGGCACTGTACACAAGCCGCTTGTAAGCCTCTACGTAATCGTATATCTCGATATTCGTGGCGTAAAAGATCTCATCGTTGTTCGCAAGTCTCGCGCAGATCTTTTCTATATGATCCCAGTTGCCTTTTTTCTCAAATTCATAGCTGTGACCCCAGATATAAAGGAGTCTCGGGATACGTCTCGCGTGGTATTTCTTCGGGGAGATATCAAGCGCCAGAAATTCCTCTATATACTCAAATATCTTGGGATTGTCGTGATGCGCCGAGGGCATCCAGGCGTGAAAATCCGCGGGGAGGGTGAAGGAATTGTTGTCCGAGCCGAGAGTCCTCGAATAGACGATATCAAGCTCTGTAAGGTACTGCTTTATCTGCTCATAGCTTCCGAAATTGCCCATCTGGGTAATTCCCGAGTCGGGATACGCCATTCCGCGGATTATCCTTCCGCACTTTTCCTCAAGCTCAAGTCGGCAGTCCAGCACGTCTCTTATTCCCTCAATAGGTCGAAGATTTCCGTTTGCTCTGTGATACGCGCCGTGAACGGCGATCTCGTGACCCTTCGAAAGGAAATATTCCTCGATCTGCTCCTTGCTAAAGCAGAATTTGTTTGGGCGCTCACAGTTAAAATTGAAGGTCGCCTTCATTCCGTACCTGTCGAATATCTCAACAAGCTTCTTGTCCTCTATCACCCCGTCGTCATAGCTGAAGGTCACCGCCTTCGCCTTGCCCTCGGGGTATCTCATAAATACGCTTCTGATCATTTTTTCCTCCTTTTTCAGATCAATTCAAGCCCGTCGCATACGAGCTTCTTTCTGTGTTTATCATATTGATCACCAGAGATCGCTCTCCGAGATCTCAACAATATCTCCCTCTCTGAAGCCCGCCGCAGAGAGATATTCCTCAACGTAATCGGGACGGACCGAATAATCATTGTGGGCATCCGAGCCATAGGTCACGGGAATTCCCATCTCAAAAAGCTCTCTCAAAAACTCGGCATACTGATGTCTGAATTTTTCGGTAGTCTTTGGGTCGCGGAAAAAGTGAGAATTGCACTCGACGTACTTTCGGTTCTCCTTGAGCGCCGCGGCAATATCGAGATTCATACCCCGAGGAATGACCGAAAAATCCTCGTACCACAAGCCCTTTCCGATATACCAGGGGTGACCGAGTATCGTAACGCGCTCGTCGCAGGCAAGCCACATCTGCTGACGGTACCATTCCCTGATACACGCCGAAATATCGGGCGCAAGCTGCTTTGCCTTCGGCAGGTCAACTCTCCAGTGTGAAGCGCCGATAGCGTAGCGCACACCCATCGCCATAAGCTCCTCCTTAGTTCTGGCGAGCTCGATCTCAAAGGGAGAGTCGATTATGGGAGCAACGTACCCCTCTCTTGTACCATGCTTGGCAATGTAGTCAAACTCGGGCTTCTCTATCGGCGTAAGCTCAACTCCGAGAACAAAATTCGGGTGATCCTGCTGAAATTTCTTCACGCTTTCCACAGATCTTTTAAGATCTCCGAGAAAAGCCTCATCGTTAAAATTCGCGTGATCGGTTATGCCGACCTTCTCAAATCCGAAGCGCTCCGCCCCCGCCGCGATCCCGTCAAGGGGAAGAGTCGCGTCGTAGGACGCCTCGCTGTGTATATGCCAATCTGACTTGATTATCATAAAAACCTCCGAAGCTCACGCACATAGCTTATATTTACAGGCTAATTATAGCATAACTTTTTCTGATTGTAAAGGCAAAAAAAATATTTGGGGCTGATTTTTTCAGCCCCTTTTAAATCTTATTTTCTCCCTTGCGAGAGTGATCTGCTCCTCTGTTGGTATCCACTCACGTCTTCCGTTGTCGGAACGCCCTATAAACGTAGCCTTTCCGCCGCCGTAAGCGTGGTAGGGTATCACCTCGCCCCCCTCACAGAAGGAGAGTGACTCGGAAAGCGCGGACACCGAGCGGTAATGCTCCTCGTCGGTGTTGACACCGTTTACAAGTATACATCTGAGACGTGTCCGTCCGCGGTGTCTGTCGATCTCCCTGAGATTTTCAATTATCCTACCGTTCGACACTCCCGTATAGCGTCTGTGCCTCTCGTCATTTGTGTCCTTGATGTCAAAAAGGAATAGATCCGTATAAGGCAGTGCGGCGAGAAGAGTATCCCTATCCACATATCCGCAGGTCTCGACGGCGGTGGATATCCCCTCTTCCTTACACGCTCTGAGCAGCCCTACCGCTCCCTCACCCTGCATAAGAGGCTCTCCTCCCGAGAGAGTCACGCCGCCCTGCTCTCGGTAAAACTCTCTGTCTCTCGTGATCACCGAGAGAAGCTCGTCAACAGTGTATTCCATACCGCATAGCTCGAGAGCCCCGCTCGGACATTCCCCCGCGCATCTGCCGCAAGCCGAGCAGCGCTCACGGTCAAGGATATGGTTATCTGAAAAGATATGAGCCTTGCTTCCGCACACCCTTTCGCAGAGTCGGCAGCCTATGCATTTCTTATCGTAATAAAGAAGCTCCGAGCTCATCCTCTGAGTCTCGGGATTGTGACACCAGGCGCATGAGAGCGGACACCCCTTCATAAAAACCGTGGTCCGCACTCCGGGTCCGTCGTGCATACAAAACCGCTGTATCTCGGTAACCTTCAATTTCAGATCAGTGTTCATTCTGCTCTATCACCATATCCTGCCACTCACGGTCCAAGGTCACAAAACGGGCGTTCCAACCCGAAACACGGACCGACAGCGTTCCGTAATCCTCAGGGTGCTCCTGAGCCTCCCGAAGGATCGAAGCATCAACAACGTCGGGCTGCATAAAGAAGCCTCCCAGCTCAACAAAGCCGCGCATTAACGACATAAGCGCCAAAAGTCCGTCCTCTCCCTCGACACTCGAGGGCAGAAGTCTTATATCAAGCGCCGCTCCCGTAGCAAGCTTCCTGTGGTCTGCCTTGCAATAGGAGCGAATGATCGCCGTTGCCCCCTCCTTGTCTGTACCCGGTGTGGGAGAGCAATTTGCGGCAAGTACATCCCCTGCCCTTTTTCCGTAAGGCGTCGCGAGTCTTTTTCTTGACCAGCCAAGCTGTCGTCCGAAGGTACTGACACCCGCGGGAAAACGGTATCCGCATCTGCCGTTGAAGGAGACGCAAATGTCGGCAAAGTCAGAGAGCAAGCGCGCCGCGATCTCATCTACCTCGTCGTTATCGTTGCCGTAGTAAACGTACTTATTGAGAAGATACTGTCTCAGCGCCTCCTCGCCCTCCCAGTTGTTTTTGAGTATGCGCATAAGGTCTGAAAAGCCGACCTTTTTATCGTCGAATACCAGCTTTTTGATGGCATAAAGCGAATTTACGGTATCGGCAAGTCCGCCAATATGCGGAGAGTTCACGTTATATATAGGTCCTCCCTCAAGATAGGACAAGCCTTTTTCGATGCACCCCTCTTCAAAGAGTGACACTACAGTACAAGGTCGCCTCTCCGCCCATTTCCAATCCTTTGTCGGTACGTCGTATTTTTTGAATTTCTGTTCTTTGTCCAGAAATATCGACTCCACCGCCCTGTAAAGATCCTCCCTATACTTGAGGTACAAGGCTTCAAAATCAGCAAATACGGGGGTATCCTCATAGCCGAGAAGGGTATTCTGCTGAAGGAGCTGCAAGGAGTCGAAGGGCGAATAGATAAAGAAGGTCTTACCCGGGATCTGTACCTCCCAACAGCCGTCATTGGCAAATTTACGTGCCTCACGCTCACAGTACCCTTCATTTTTCAGCGCCTCGAGGATCACCTCCTCATTATACACGGCAAGTATTCCGCCACCGTACCTCATCACCTCGGCTACCCTCTTGATAAGCCCTTCATCGGTATTCCTGTTTATTCTGACCGTCGTGGGAAAATCACTGATACCGAGCTCCTCGAGAATATCGAGGACAAGATACGTCACCTCGTTCGTGACCTCGTCTCCATTCTCGTCAACACCCGCGAGAACTATATTCTGATAGTGCTGAGCGTCACCGCTTCCGATATACTGTCCGTTGACCCACTCGCATCCCTTGATGAAGAAATGCGCGAGGATCTCCCTTGCTTCGTCGAGAGTCAGTACCCCATTTGCAAGATCCTTCTTCAGATAATCACCGAGAAGGTGATCTATTCTGCCGATCCCCGGCCAGTTTCCGCAAAGTCTGATAAAGGCAAAGGTAAACCAAAGGCTTTGTACCGCCTCGTGAAATCCCGTTGCGGCTTCAAAGGGTACGCGCTTGAGGTTTTCATAGTTTTCTTTATATTCGGGCATCTCCTTCAGCGCGTCAAGGTAACGGCTGTGCCATAGCTCAAAGGCATCAAGACAGCAAAGGCAGCTCCTCGAAAAGGCTTCCTTTTCTGTTCCGCAATATTTTTCATACGCCTTCTGTGCGTTTTCTCTTATAAAATTGACACCCTTTTTCAGCACCGTCTCAAAGTCGACCGTCAGGTGGCTGACGCTTGAAGAGATAGCCTTCCCCCCATAGGTAGCGGGGATAACGTGATCTATTGCCATTCCAAGGGTCGCCGCGCCGCTTATACGCTCGTCCTCGCAGATGCGTATCGGAGCTTCTCTTACGATCTTTTTTATAGCAAGATCGTATTGTTCTATCCTTGAAAGCTCATCAAATCCCTCGATATGATCAAGCTCCACAGCCATAGTTTTCAGGGTATCAAGTCCGTATCTTCTTTCAAGTGAATCGTAAGCAAATTTCCGAGTAGGCTCACTCAGCCGTATCGGACGCTTATTTTGGTTTTGCGCGTAGAATTCCATATAACCACCTCCTGATTTTATTATACAGTATAAAACTATAAAAAACAATTGACAATGCTATTATAAATATGTATAATACTATTGAGGTGATTGTTTTGGATATAAAGAACGCAGAAATAAAGCTTCTAAAAAAGGGTAGGCTCTATTCGGAGCGCTGCGATAACGTAAAGCACGTAAAGGTCCTCGGATATCTCTCGATCGTCCAGTCGATTGAGGGCAGCTATGATATTTCGATAGGCAACGGAGAGACAAAAGCAACGGGCGACGGCGGTTTTTTCATTGCTCCCGCTGGAGTACAGCAAACCATTGTTCATCATATAAATAAAAAAAGCGGCAGAATGATCTGCAGATGGCTGTTTATTGACGTCGAGATAAATAAAGCCTACAAGCTCGACTCCCTCTATGATTTCCCGCTGATTATAAACGACAAGGACAAGGAGCTCCTCTCTGCGCTTTTTGACAGGATCTTCGGAAGCGAAGACCTTTTTGAAAATTACTCGGACTGCTACAGACTGCTGAGCTATCTTATAAAAAGGGCTACCCCAATAAAAAAACTCCCTAACAAAAGCGTTCAAGGGACTATAGCCTATATCACAGAGCATTACGCCGAAAGGATATCTGTAAGCGATCTTGCGAATATCTCCAATATGTCGGAATCGAATTTCCACGCGGTATTTAAAAAAATAATGGGCGAGTCGCCCATATCATACCTCAATCACTATAGACTCTCGCTCGCCGCCGAGGCGCTGACCGAGACCGAAAGCTCGATCGGCGAGATAAGCTATTCGGTCGGCATAAGCGACCCGCTCTATTTCAGTAAGCTTTTCAAAAAGACCTACGGTATGACCCCGCGGGAATACCGCGGGGTACATAAAAGGTAAAGTCTTCTGAAATATTACTTTTTTCTTTCGCAGAAGCCTTTTCTTCCGCACCTCGGACATTTTACCACCCTCTTGCCGTTCAGGTGAAAGATGACCGATATCTGATACCATTTGGGCTTGAATTCCGCATTACATTCGGGGCAGACGTACTTTCTACCTATCAAAATAACGTATGACACCGCAAATACCGCAAATACGGGTATCACTATAAAATACCACGGAACGTCAATAGTCTCTCCGAACCAATTAGCCTTGCAGGAGCAAAGAGTCACCGAAGACAGTAAAAAAACCATCAACAATAAAGCTTTTTTCATATAAACACCGCCTTTCAAAGTAGATTTTATCACAAAATTTATCATTCTATCCTTCCAAGGACCTTCATAAGCGGTACGGGGTCGTTAGCGGTTATGAGATCAGCTCCCCTATCTATGCAGAGGCGCACGTCCTCCTCGGTGTCGGCACAGTACATATGCACGGGCATTCCCTTCGCAAGGTAGAAGGAGCAAAGCTCGGAGCGGACAAATTTCATAGAAAGACCGATCTCGTCATAATAATCATAGCCGTTTTCGATCATCACCTTCATCGCCACGTCGGGATAACCCATCGTTCGACCGTTGTACTTTTCCTTTATATACTTTATTGTGTTTCCGTCAAATGCATAAAAATAGCAACGGTCAAAAACACCGTACTTTTTAAGAAGCTTCACCGTAATATCCACCGTCTCCTCGGTGTATTCCTTGATCTCAACACCATAGAGAAGGTCGGGGCGCAGATTCCCGGCGAGAATGAGTGTCTCCTCCAGAGTGGGAACTCGGACATCCATATTTTTGAATTGATCGCCAAATTTTTCCTCATAACAAGCATCAAGCTTTTTCACCTCGGCGAGAGTCAAATTTCTTACGTGAAGGTTCTCACCGCAGGTGCGCAGGGCGTTTCCGTCGTGCATAAGAACAGGTATCTTATCGGAGGTAAGCCAAACGTCGAACTCAATTGCGTCAACTCCGAGGCGCATGGCTGCCTCATATGATATAAGTGTATTTTCGGGATATTTTGCGCAATATCCTCTGTGTCCCTCAACAATGATCTTTTTCATAATATCCATATCCTCCATATCAAAGAAGCTCGATCTCATTGACGATAGCCAGATCGGCACAGGGCTTCTCCTCAAATACCTTGTTTTTGTCCTCGTGCTTTAAGAACTCATCGTAATAACGCACTCCGAACTCACGCAAAGCCTCCGCAGAAAAGTGAAGGTTGTCGGGATTTGAGAGAAGTCCCTCTGCCGAAACAAACCCTACACGCTCATTTCCTTCGGCAATCCTCTGCAGCGCGGCGTTAATATAATGGTAATTCGCGCATTTTTCCGAATAATTTATTAAAAAATCCCCAAGCCCCCCGAGAAGGAAGGGAACGTCATAGAGCCCCAGCCTATTTCTGAAGCCGTCTATTATCTTAGTCAGCTTTTCTTCATAAAAGGGATAACGCTCGGGGGCGCAGTCGGACTCTCCCTGATGCCAAAGCACCGCGGAGATAGTCGAAGTGCGCTGAGCCAGCTTCGCCATATAGCAGGCATGGTCAAAAAGCAGACCGCCCACCGCCCACTGATCGAGACAAGTTCCGCCGTCGGCGCAAGGAATTATTCCAAGCTGCACTCCCCTCTCACGTGTATAAAGATCGGCAAAGCTCTCGGCGAGATTGATGCCCGAGGTAACTCTGTCGGGATTTACAGGCACGTACATAGGACGCCACCTTCCGTTTCTCAAAACAAGAATATCCTTGTTCTGAATAGGCTCTACCTCACGCGCATATCCTCTGCCCGCCATATTTGACTGACCGATTATCAAAATTGAATGTATCATTTTTTCTCCTTTACCTATGTAAAATTTTTTGAGTGTTCAAATTCAAACAAGCGACGCAACGATATTGATAACACCGCTGATCGCCATAAAGCCGTAAACCACCTTCTTGACCTTGTTAGGGTTGATCCTATCCTTTGTACGCTTTCCAACGTACGCCCCTACAAGCATGGTCAGCAAACTGATCGCCAAGGCTATCCAGACCGACGAAGTGATAAAACCCGCAGCCGCCTTCGTGGAGACCGACACAACGCCCAAAAATACGAAATAGGCGGAAATAGTCGAAAAATATCTGTCAAACTCATCCTCGGACTGCATAAAATATATGACGACAGGTGGTCCGCCCATAGAGAACATTCCGCCCATAATTCCCGAAAGGATTCCCGCTATAAGCCCCGCATACCAGGTGGGCTTTATCTTTATCCTGTCGGAGAAAAAGAAAAAGTACAGGCTGAGCAAAAGCAAGGCAATGCCGAGAAGCAGCGACAATATCTCTGAGCTCTGTCCCTTGATGAACAGCACCGATGCGTATGTCGAAACCAGACAGCCGATCGCGGGAAACCAGATGTTTTTCCAATGGATCTTGCGGAACATCAAAATTGCAACGAAGAGAGCCGAGAGAGCGCTGAGTATAGAAGAAAGAACGTTTGCCTCGGTATATGAAAGCAGATTCGGTAAAAAGATCATAGCGAAAATACCAAAGCCGAAGCCCGTCGCGCCCTGTATGTAGCTTGCCGCAAGAGTTACGACCGCCACCAAAATAAATGTAAGAATAGGATTCATAGTGTCCTTAGCTCCCACTATCTGACAGAGAGCTCGCCGAAATATTCCGAAGCCTCGTTACAAAACAGCGATCTGTCAGAGATATCATCAGACGTCAGCTTCTTTTTTCGGAAGGATACGTTGTCTAACAGAATACCCGATATTCCCCCACCCGTCGCCGAGAAATGCATACGGAAGGCGTATACACCATCGTCAGCGTGGGTAACGGTTATATTCCTGAAGGTCACGTTTTCAAGCCTCGCTCCGTCTCCCTGGATCTGAACATTGATCGCGTTAGGTGAGATCACCCGATATATCTCAATATTTTCAAAGATAATATTCGACCAGACCGTATCCGAATTTGTACCCAAAAGACAGTCCAAAGCGGTATTCCGCGCCGTCCAGGTAGGCTGCGCAAAGCCGATTGAATTGTTTCGGAAAATCATATTATCCATAGGGCGTCCTGATTCCCAGGTAAGACAGTAACCCGCCCCCTTGTCTGTCCAAAGATCGTTATACTCATATACGCAGCCCTTTCCCGTCCGCGTTTCCTGACTTCCCCAGCCCGTACCCTTGAACTCAATGGCGTCATCCCCGGTACGAACAAAATTATATCTGCCGACACCGTTCGTGCAATCCGACATCATTATACCGTCCGAATACGTACGGTAGGAGAGCAGCAGATTTCGCTCGATCAAGGGGCGCTGCGCGCCGTAGGCACAGATCGTCCAGGTGTTCGAGTTTATAATTGTAAGTCCCGATATCTGTACGTTTACAGATCGGGCAGTGTTGACAACGTGCTTATACTTTTCCTCGCCTCCCTGAAGTTTGCCGCAATCCAGCAGTCCGCGGGAAATGATCTTAACGTCGTGTACGTCATCCGCGCGTATTGCCGTCGCGGTATTGTAGCTTCCGTCAGAGTTCTTTCGGTCGGTCACTTGAAGATATGCGCCCTTTTCAAGATAAAGTATGCTGTTTGAGGGAAGACGGATCGAGCAAACGTCGTGAAATCCCGCCTTGAAAAGGTAAAGTGTATTTCTTCTTGTAAACTCCAGCTCGTCATTTTCGTGATATCCGGGCTCGATCTCGACAATTTGACCGTCATAGCCCGACACGGGATTTTCAGCGCGGCTGACCATAAGTGTAAGCGGCGCAAGAGTGGGATCTGTGCAGGTGTCATTGGCATTTTTCGCAAAGGTGAAGGTATAAGATCCCTCGGCGGTTATCTCGGAGCTCACCTTGCCTCCCCTCATCGTACCCACGACCCCGCGGCTCTCGGGAAGTATCACGCACTTCTCTGCCCTCTCGCTCAGAACGAGCGTAAGCTCGAGGATAAACTCCTCCTGCTCCGAAGTAATATCGACCCACGCAAACGAATGAGCCCCCTTGCCGCAACGCGCGGTATATACCGGCACTTCCGTTCCGTTTATATGTAAGGTGTGAAAGGGACTGTTGATTACAGCGTTCTCGGTGGGATCGTCATTGTTTTTCCCACCCTTAAACACCTCGTTCTTCCAGACTTCAAATGATCCCGCCGCGGTCTCCTCTATATTCTTTATCTCGTCCACGTTGTACTCTGTCGCTAAAAAGCTGGTTTCGGCAAGGATCTGCGCTCTGCTCTTTGGCTTCTGTTCTTCTGTCACTTTTCCCGACTCCTTTTCCGTTGTAGTTATATCGGTAAGCCCCGATGGTATTCTACTTTCACCGTTATCCTTCTCCGAGCAGGACTGAAGCGCCAAGGAATACATAAGTGTGCCTGTTATCAGCAATATCGCAGACAGCCTCTTTAAATAAAATCTTCTCATACAATTCCTTTTCTGACACCGCAATATCTGTGTCTTGCGATAAAATAAAGAACTTTTTTCGCCTATCATTATACCACATTCCAAAGAGAATGTAAAGAAAAATGTTAGTCTTTTTATATTCGCCCTCGCGCGTTTGTGACCCTATCCTCCCATTCTGTCACCCTTGAGCGACCCTCAAAACGGAAGTGCCAAGACAGATGCAAAAAGGACGCCTACGGTGTGCTTGCGGTAGAGCAGTATGAAATTGAATATACCTACCGATAGGAAAAGGACGAGAAATTGCAAAATTTCTCGTCCTTTTTTCTTGACAAGCACTGCTTCTGTGTCCACAGAAGCTATTTTGATTTTGTCGATATGCCGTCGCTTTGCTCGGCTCGATATA
>SVSX01000063.1 GCA_015064085.1 Oscillospiraceae bacterium
CTACGCCTCGCACTGCTACGCAGTTCGACTCCGCTGCGCTCCGCTCAGGATGACACAGGGGGAGCGTCTCGCTTAAACAGTGTTTGCTTCGCAAACTTACCCCCGCCCAAAAACTTTAAAGCTTTTTTCTGTCACCCATATTGAAGCAGAAAGCGTTTTTTGACACCTCATCCGTCACGGCGTTGCCGTGCCACCTTCTCCCACTGGAGAAGGCTATTTTATAACAGATGTTTCGAGTGATTTGACTAATTAAAAGAAATGCAAAGGGTTTATCAACAGGCTGAGGGGGCTTTTTAAAAAGCCCCCTCAAAAATTTTCCCTCTTTAATTATGCTTATCGCAAAGCGCAGCGCCGATAACGGTGGCGAACTGAGCATTGTCGGGAACGATGAACTTGACGCCGAAATTCTTCTCGAGATCGTTGAACACCCTTGTGATAGGCTCGATCGTTGTTAGGTTGCCCGTGAGGACTACCTCCTTGATCCCGTAATTTCTCGCGGCAAAGATGCCGAGCATCGCGATCGTCTCAGCGACCATATTGGCAATGCCGAGAGCAATGTCGCTCTTACTCGCCATATCCGAGAGCTTTCCGAAATTCGAGGCGGTGATGTCGCCGTCGATCTGGAAATTCTCGTCCCCCGAGATATCCTTTATCATAAGGTCGACCTTGTTGAGGTCGCCGTCGGCACAGAGCTGCTCAAGATGGTCGATGTTGTCGACTCCCAATATCTTTTTGGAAAGACCGAGGAGCGTTCCTCCGCCGACTCCCGTACCGCCGAGATACTTGATCTCGGTGTTTTCTCCCTCGCGGCTTACGTAAACAAAGGCAGTTCCCGTTCCCATACTGACTACCACCGCGCGGTCAAGACCCGAAAGGTAGAGTCCGCCAAGACCCACCGAGGTGAATTCCGAGACCTTCCTGCAGGGGAGCGAGTAGATAGGCTTGTCGATAAAGGACGCGCCGACGCCCGTCATCAGAACCTGATCTATATCCGAAAGAGCGATGCCGTTCTGCATCGTGAATTTTCCGAAAGCCCCGTACACCGAGGTGATCGCGTCTGTGGCACGGACAAAGATGGGATCTATCATCTCGGTCTTTCCCGCCGAGTTTTCACGCATTCCCACGATCTTTGTGGTACTTCCTCCAATATCTATACCAATAACTGTTCTCATAGTAAAAGCTCCTTAAAAATTTATTCTTCAAGATCGATGCGGAAGGATGCAAGCTTGAGGTCTATGAGCGGACCGAAGCCCCAATCCTCTGTATATTCGCAGGACCAGTAGTTGAGAAGGTAGAGTCCCGAGGAGGTCAAAGTAACCGCAGGGTTTGTGAATACACGATTCGGATCTGACTCGATGTCAAAAAAGTCGGAAAAGGTCTTAAGTCCATCACGCGAGATCGCCATAGTCAGCGGGGATCTTTTTCCGTAGTGGCTTCTCCAGAACATATCGTATTCGGAGTTGTTCCAGATCACGAGCTGTGCGTTTGAATTTGGTATCGAGAGAATGAACGGACAGGATTCGGGGGCGCGAAGTCCCGTTGTCTGCGGCTTTGACCAGGTTCTTCCGCCGTCGCGGCTCTCACTGAAAAAGACGCTTCCCAACTGTGTTCTCATTACCATATTGAGTGTGCCGTCCTGCATTTCGGCGATGCAAGGCTCCATCAAGCCTCTCCTTGGAACGGTTATCAGATTTGACTGAGTGTAGCTCCTCATGTCGTCCTCCGAGCGCAATACAGACACTCTGTAAAATCCATCCTTCTTCGGAGAGTCGAATATCTCGATGATCGGCAAAAGCAGAGCTCCGTCCGAGATCCGCCTTGCGGCGTGGTTTAGAGTCGCTTTTGGCTGCCTTTCCCAGATGATCTCCTCGTCCGACCAAGTCTCGCCCTCGTCGTATGAGGTTATCTTATAGAAACTCGTCAGCTCCTTTTCGCCGATCACAAGCTCCATATATCTGACAAAATAAAGCGCCAGCGAGCCGTCGGCATTTCTCATAAAGGACGGGCAATAAACGTTTACGCATCCGTCGATCATTTTTGCCACAACTCTTTCTCTCTGCCAGGTTGCGCCGTTGTCGTTTGAATTCATAAGAGAGATATCCGACGGTGCTTCGTCGCCCGAGCCGTATATGGATTTTTTGTGATTCTGCCACGCCATAAGCAGGCTTCCGTTTTTGAGCTCTATAACAGACGCCTCGGAATGACGGGGATTATCGGGTGTAGCCGAGATCAGGGTTTGTTTAGAAAAATCACAATATCGAGCCATAATATGAACCTCCTAATTAATCCTACCGATTAAGTATATCACAAAATTTGCTTTATGTAAAGAAAAACAAGGCAAATACCAAAAAAATTGTTAAAAAACAAGTTTATATTATAAGAGCGTCTTGAAAAGCTTTCAAAAATGTGGTATAATAGAGCGAAATATAATTTGAAAGGATATCTGATATGAACTTTAAAAATCCCGACGTTTCCATACTCAAGGACAAAAAGCTCTTTATCTTTGATATGGACGGAACAATCTATCTTGGCAACAATCCCTTTGATTTTGCTATGAAGTTTATTGATAATCTTCACAACAGCGACAAGCACGTGCTCTTTTTCACAAATAACGCATCTCACACCCCCGATTTCTATATGAAGAAGCTGGGCAGACTCGGCTTCAATCCCCGCGAGGGCGAGATCATGACCTCGGGCGACGTTACCATAGAATTCCTCAAGAGACACAGAGCGGACAAGTCGGTCTACCTCGTTGGAACAGACGAGCTCGTTCAGAGCTTCCGCGACAGCGGCATCAATATGCTCACGGGCAAGGAGGAGAAGGCGGATATCGTTGTTACAAGCTTTGACACCTCCCTCACCTACGAGAAGCTCGACAACGCCTGCAGACTTATCAGAGGCGGCGCTGAATATCTCTCCACCCACCCCGATAAGAACTGCCCCACCGAGAACGGATTTATTCCCGACAGCGGCGGAATCGCGGCTCTCGTCACCACCTGCACCGACGTTGCGCCCACCTATTTCGGCAAGCCCTATAAGGAAACTATCGAGATGATCGGCGAGGCAACGGGATTCGCTCCCTCCGAGATGTGCATTTTCGGAGACAGACTTATGACAGATATCGCCCTCGGAAAGAGATTCGGTGTTACCTCGATCCTCGTTCTCACAGGCGAGACACAGCCTGCCGACGTTGAGGCAGCTGCCGACGCCGACAAGCCCGATTACGTTTTCGACTCCCTTGCCGACGTGGACAAGATAATTTTCGGTTAAAATAAGCTCGTATGGGAAGAGGAATTTTTCTTCTTCCCATAATTCAGTATAAAAGGAGTAACTATGGCTTTTGACGCAGGTATGCTCGCCGCCACCCTGAGCGAGATCAGAAAAAAAGCGCTTGGCGCGAGAATTGAAAAGGTATATCAGCCCGAGAGAGATGAGATAATCCTTCAGATGCGCAGCCTTGAGGGCGGAAAGCGTCTGCTTATCAACGCGGGTTCGAACAACCCGAGAATAGGCTTCACCTCGATACCCAAGGAAAATCCCCAGAACCCTCCGATGTTCTGCATGCTGCTCAGAAAATACCTTCAGGGCGCGAAGCTCGTGGAGGTATCCCAAGCGGATTTTGACCGAATTGCCTTTCTGAAATTCGAGACGAGAGACGAAATGGGCTTCGAATGTACGAGAGTGCTTGTTGCCGAGCTTATGGGCAAGTACAGCAACCTCCTCTTTTGCGACGGTGATATGAAGATAATCTCGGCGCTGAAGACCGCGGACTTTTCCCTCGACTCTGTCCGTCAGCTTCTGGCGGGCGGCGCTTACTCCCTTCCCTCCTCGGGAGGCAAGGTGAGTCCGATATCGGTGAGCGAGGAAGCGCTTGACGCCATTTTTGCCGCCGCCCCCGAGGGTCTGGAGATCTCAAAGATAATTATGAAGAGCTTTTCGGGCGTTTCTCCCGCCGTCGCGAGGGAGATCTCCTTCGCCGCTACGGGAAGGACCGATACTGCCCTCGGCGATGCCCTTTACGGCAGTCTTAAGAAGGAGTTTATGTCGGTATTCGCAAGGATCAGGGAGGAGAATTTTTCGCCTGCCGTCGTCCTTGACGGCGATACACCCGTGGAATATTCCTTCATTCCCCTTTCGCAGTACGGCTCTTTTGAGGTCCGATCTTACGAAAGCGCGGGGGAAATGCTGGACGAGTTCTTTGAAAGCCGTGACAGGCAGTGCCGTGTGCGTCAGCGCGCCGCCGACATTCTGAGGCTGCTGACAAACGCCGAGACCCGAATAAGAAAAAAGCTCGACCTTCAGCGAGGTGAGCTTCTCGACTGCGAAAAGGGCGAGGAGTATAAAAAGTTCGGCGATCTCATAACGGCGAATATCTACAGGCTCTCCCGCGGAGACCGCTTCGCCGAGCTCTGCGACTATGAGTCAATGGACGAGGAGGGCAATTTCGCCACTCTCAGGATAGAGCTCGACACAAGGCTGACCCCTGCCGCCAACGCCCAGAGGTATTATAAAAGGTACAACAAGACCAAGACCGCCAAAACCGAGCTTACGAGGCAGATCGCCCTGGGCGAGGCGGAGCTTGAGTATATCTACACCGTTTTCGAGTCGCTGACAAAGGCGGAGACCCCCACCGACCTCTCCGAGATCCGAGAGGAGCTCTATCGCGCGGGATATGCCTCGAGAATGAAGGGCTATGACGAGCAGAGCAAGAAAAAGACCCATAATTTCGCCTATATGCAGTTTGTGACAGAGGACGGGATGACGGTGCTCTGCGGCAAAAACAACGCCCAGAACGATCACATAACCCACCGTGTCGCCGAAAAGAGGGATTATTGGTTTCACGCCAAGAACACCGCGGGCTCTCACGCGATCCTCGTGACCGAGGGAAAAGAGCCTACCGACAAGGACTTTACCACCGCCGCCGAGATCGCGGCGCTCTATTCGAAAGCCGAGGGGCAGAATATCGCGGTGGACTACACTCTCGCCAAAAACATCAAAAAGCCCACAGGCGCAAAGCCGGGCTTTGTTATCTATCATACAAACTATACAGCCTACGTTTCCCCCGATCCAAAAAAGATCGCCTCACTCCGTAAAAAGTGAGCGAGGGACGCGAGGGACGCGAGGGACGCGACTTGAGGGAACTTTTTATAAAAAGTTCCCTCAAACTCCCTCAAAAACTTTCAAACAATTACAGCATACCAAGGCAAGAAGTTTTCGCCCGCCTTTTTTAAAAGGCGGCGCAGTGGAGGGTGCGTAACCCTCCTCGCCGTCCGCGACGGCGAAACTCTCTCCCTTCGGCGTTTCTTTTTGTTAGCTTTTTCTTTGCGCCTCTTTCCGCCAAAGAAAAAGCGGCTGTTGACTTAGTGTATCGTTATCTTGAAGGATGCGAGCGAGAAGGCGACTTGAGGGCGACTTTTTGAAAAAATCCCCCTCAAACTCCCTCAAAAACCTAAAAAATTTTTAGCAGTTACCAAGCTCGTAAGCGGTAATTGCTTCTTTTTTTAGTTGTTAACTGTGTAATTTTTCCATAATCATTTTCTGCTCCGATATTGGTGATCGAACTCTGCCCATACAGTATTATAAAGACTTTAATTTTATAAAAACCGTTTACAAAATTATTTTTTTGTGATATAATAACACTGTCACACAAACTAAATAATAATCGGTATTAAGGGTGTTTTCTATATATAGGGATATTATACCCTTTTTTGAGCATACTCATCCTATGGACTTGGCAAAAACGCAAGCTCCTCTAGGGTTGAGTATGGCTGAAATATTCCTTATTCCGATTAGTTTGTGTGACAACAATCGGGGTTTGCGTTTTTCGGTGCGTATGACTTCGGTTGTGCGCACCTTTTTATTTTTAGACAATGTATAAGGAGGCATATATGAAGCTGTTAATTGTCGGATCAAGAGACATAACCGATATCGATATATCGAAGTATATTCCCGAAGATGTGGAGCTCATCATTTCAGGCGGCGCTGCGGGTGTTGATACTTTGGCTGAAAAATATGCCGACGAGCATCGAATATCAAAGCTTATCCTTCGTCCGAATTACAGATTTTTCGGCAAGGGAGCGCCTATCAAGAGAAACCGAGCAATGGTCGATCTGGCTGACAGCGTTCTTGTTTTCTGGAACGGACATTCAAAAGGAACAAAGAGCACTATCGATTACGCGGTCAGATCACAGAAGGAAATCAAGGTCATAACGTCTGAGACCGCAAGCTGATGCTACCTCGCCCAAAGGGCGAGGTTTTTTGCTGCCGTTCGTCTTCTGTAACGTTTGTTTTGACTACGTAGCGAACCAAAAAAAGACACCTCATCCGTCAGCCGACAAGCGGCTGCCACCTTCTCCCACTGGAGAAGGCTATTTGTTACTGTGTTCTCGATGTGAAATCGTTTGCAATTTGGGTTCAGTTAATATAATCATAAAACTTTCGAAACATCTGTTATAAAAAAGCCTTCTCCAGTGGGAGAAGGTGGCACGGCAACGCCGTGACGGATGAGGTGTCCGTAACGAACAAAAAGATACATTACCCCGTCCGTGTCATTCTGCCGACAAGCGGTGTCAAAAAACGCTTTCTGCTTCAATATGGGTGACAGAAAAAAGCTTTAAAGTTTTTGAGGGAGTTTGAGGGAACTTTTTATAAAAAGTTCCCTCAAGATAACGATACACTAACTCACTAGCCGCTTTTTCTTTGGCGGAAAGAGGCGCAAAGAAAAAGCTAACAAAAAGAAACGCCGAAGGGAGAGTGTTTCGCCGTTGCGACGGCGAGGAGGGTTACGCACCCTCCACCGCGCCGCCTTTTAAAAAAGGCGGGCGAAAACTTTTTTGCCTTGGTATGCTGTAATTGTTTGAAAGTTTTTTGGGGGAGTTTGAGGGGTACTTTTTCGAAAAAAAGTACCCCTCAAATCGCATCCCCTCGCGTCCTCTTAAACCGTCAGCCGCTTTTTCTTTGGCGGAAAGAGGCGCAAAGAAAAAGCTAACAAAAAGAAACGCCGAAGGGAGAGTGTTTCGCCGTTGCGACGGCGAGGAGGGTTACGCACCCTCCACCGCGCCGCCTCCCCCAAAAGGCGGGCGAAAACTTTCTGCCTTGGTATGCTGTAATTGTTTGAAAGTTTTTTGGGGGAGTTTGAGGGGTACTTTTTGCAAAAAGTACCCCTCAAATCGTATACTTAGCGTTTATTCCTCGAAGCAGTTATACTGAGAGAGGATATGCTTACCTATCTCATACATAAGTCTTTCGGTAAGTCTCGCCATCTCAAGCGTCGGACGGAGGCAGCGGGTATCCCTCTCAAAGGTATGTCTCTTGGAGAGCCAATATCTCGGGGGAATGAGTGTGCTTGAGGACTCAAAGGTAAAGTAGCCCTTATAGCCCGAGTCGATAAGACCGCACATCAGCTCGTCCACCGAGAGGCTGCCCATATATGGCATCATATGCTCGTCTCTCTTGCTTCGGTTATCGTTTACGTGAAGTCCGCGGAGCTTATCTCCAAGCGCCACAAGGTCTCCGTATTGGTGACCCTCAACGTTTGCGTGGCCCGTATCCCAGCACGCGCCGATCAGCGGATGGCTGGCAAATTCGATAAACTCCGCCATATCCTCGCCCGTGAGGAAGAAATATTTGTCCTTCATATTCGCTCTCGTGCTGTTTTCAATAAGCAGAGTCACTCCGCACCTTTCGGCGGTGGGAAGCAGACGGCGTATGAACTTCATATTCTCCTCAAAATATCCCCTTTTTCCCTCGGGGGTATAGCCGAAGGCGTCGCTGTAGCCCGTGTGGAAGACGGTATTCTTTATTCCAAGCTCGGCGCAGATCTCTATCGATCTTATTGTGGAGCGCACAAGCAGCTCATATTTTTCCCCGAAGTCCAAGGGATTTCCCCCGGGGGAATGGGCTTGAACAAAATCCGCGCCGAAGGCATCGGCTCTTTCCCTGAGCCGAGCTACCTCGTCCTTCCAGCCCTCGCTGAAGTATATCCACTCGGGGCAGATACCGTCGTAAAGGTTCAGATCTATATGCTTGAATCCCGCTCTTGCCACCTCGGTCACTCTGTCGGGATCGTTATCGCAGAAATGCAGAAAATCACTTGTAGTTGTCGCAAGCTTCATAATTATTACCTTCCTTTAAGCTATTTTACTATCTTTATTCCCTCGGGAGCGGATATCTCGGTAACGGTCCGCTCGCCCTCTTTTTTTGCGCTGACCTTGATCGTTCCGAGCGCCGTGGGATATTCTCCCTCGGCAAAATCAAGATAAGCAAGACACGGCTTTACCTCGTAGGTGTCGGGGGCGAGCGCCCTTATGCCAAGGACTTGCTCAACAAGATAGGGGCAAGGGCCCGATGCCCAGCCGTGGCAGAGCGAGTGACGGAAATTCTTATAGCAGAAAGCGCCGAAATCGCCGTGGATATCTCTCTTTCCCTCCTCGGGAAATTCGTCTATCCTCGTGGAATTTTCGACCCAATCAAGGTCAAAATCCTCCCAGAAGGAGGTAGCGCCCATAGAGAGCATTCCGCCCCAATAATCCTTTATATCGTCGAGCGCGCCGCAAAGGTCACCCGCGAGTGCCTTCGCCGTGAGGATATAGTACCCGAAAAAGGTGGAATATCCTTTTGCTCCCCCCTGTGAGAGAACGCTGCCGTTGATCTCCTTCGGGTCGGCTATGCCCGAAATCGAAAGCATTGCCGCCGCCTGCTTTGATCCCGCGGGGGAGGGGATATGTCGCTTCATCCTCTCAGCTCCAAGCCTTGCTGACTCGGCGCTCTCAGCCTCTCCGAGGGCTTCGAGAAGGTAGGCGCTCTCGGTGAGGGCATATTTCAGAAGACCCTGAAGCCCCGCGTGGGTGGCTTCCTCGTGTCCCTTGTTCTGCCAATCGAGAAATCTCGACTCGGGGAGCTCCTCCGCTCCGTCCTCTCCCACAAAGGAGAGCGACCGCGAAACAAGGGCGGTAAGGTAATCTCTCTGTTCGGAAAGATACGTGAGGTCGCCGTAGGTACGGTAGAGCTCGGCGTGAATGATGATCCACCAGAGAGAATAAGATGAGATATTGTTCATCCACTGATCCGAGGGGGTGTCGTTTCTTATGAGATCGAGGGAGCGGCGGATTATGTCACAGTTGCCGAAAACGCTGAGTATTGTTTTCACCTCGGTGTGCATATCACCGATCCAGACGAGTCTGTCGCGCTTTATTCCGTCCCAGAGATACTCCTGCATACAGAGGTGTACCGTTCGGACGGCGGTGTCGTAGATGCGGTTCAACAGCTCGTCGCTACATCTGAAGCTGCCAAGATAGGGCAGGTCGCGGTATCTGAAGACCGCGAATACCGACTTGAGGGTGAGAGTCACGTTCTCGCCGAGCAGCTCGATATATGCAAAGCGGAATCCGCTTTCGGGGGTCTCGTTTGCGGAATAGAAGCCGACGTTCATCAGGTAGTCACGGTTTGCGTGGTCGTTTGTGGTGTTCTTTTCACCAATGGGAGTGATCGCCTCGCTGACGCTCTCACCAAGGCGTATACGGAGGTCGGCGCGTTTTCCCTCCGACCTCACGCTATGGACGATAAGTCGCAGAGAACCCGCAAGCTCAGCGCCGAAATCCAGAAGGATCGCCGCATTCTCGCCACCCTTGCTGTTTTTCATAATTATCTCGCCATTTTGGGAAAAGCTGATCTGACAGGGGCGGTCAGAAAGGAGCGAGTCGGAGTTCTCCACCTCTCCGAAAACCCTTTTGATCTCCTTTGGGAGGAGATATCTCCTCTTTCGAGGGTCTGTGCCGTCTATTTTCGCGGGATTTAAGCCCTTTGTAATATCCATTTTCCTTCCTTTCCTTTCCCTTCAGCTTCTTTCCATCACTTTTATGAGATTGTGGGCGTAAAGAGCGAAGCCGAGGTCGTTGGGGTGGAGATTGTCTGCCATAAAGAACTCGTTCGCGGGGATCATCGAAAGACCGTCCACCACCGTGAGTCCGAGCTCCTCAGCCGTTTCCCTCACAAGATCCGCCACCCGGCGTATATGGCCGAAGGGCTTTGGCTCGTCGTATTTTATTCGCCATATGGGGGTTATTACGAAGATCTTCGCGCCGCCGTAAAGCGCTTTCAGCTTCTCGAGGAAGTCCTTGCAGTTTTTGCCGATCTCCTCAAGGGTGGCGAATTTATTCGCGTCGTTCGTGCCGTAGGCGACTATTACCGTGTCGGGGTCGTAGTCGAGCTTCACGAGGGTGTCGGGGTAGAAGCAAGAGCCGCCCGTGCCTTGAATTATGCTGTCAGCGTTGAAATGATCGCTGACCTGATAGGCAAAGGAGAGAGTATCAAATCTTGAATTGTAGCCCTGAGTGATCGAGTCGCCTATGAAAAGCAGCTTACGGTCAAAGGAGTGAGGGATGACAGTCGCCCCGTCGGAGAGCTCAAGATATTCGAGCGCGCCGCTCTCGCCATGAGAGGGCAAATGAAGGGTCACTCTGTGGGGCTTTCTGTCCTTCGGAAGGATTAGAAGATTTCTCTCGCCCGTCTTTGCCTCGGTAAGGGAGGTCAGAAGACCGTCAAGCTTCAGCTCGTAACGGTTGTCTGTGAGGGTCGAGTAGGCGATATATTCCGAGTCGGTCTCAAAATCGAGCCTTACGCCCGTGGTCGCCGCGGCGTTTCTTCGAAGGCTGTCGGAGAGCTTGGCAAAGGCGTCGAGCTGCTCCTCGGTAGTGGATAAAAAGCGAAAGCCGTCGTCCGCCCATATTTTCACCGCGCCAACGGTGATCCTTTTTATTTCGGTCAGATCAAGTCGCATATTTGTCTCCTTTGAGATAAAAGATATATTTGCTGATTTGCTAAGATAATTATAATACCCTTTCGTGGAAAAGTCAATCTTATGAGGAGATTTTATATTTCGTTTTTCAGTCGTGGCGTGCTGCGCCGTCTTAAAAAACGCCGAAGAGAGAGCGTTTCGCCGTTGCGACGGCGAGGAGGGTTACGCACCCTCCACTGCGCCGTCTCCCCCCGCTGGGGAAGGCTATTTGTTACTGTGTTCTCGATGTGAGATCGTTTGCAATTTGGGTTCAGTTGATATAATCATAAAACTTTCGAAACATCTGTTATAAAAAAGCCTTCTCCAGTGGGAGAAGGTGGCACGGCAACGCCGTGACGGATGAGGTGTCCGTAATGAGCAAAAAGATACATTACCCCGCCCGTGTCATTCTGCCGACAAACGACGTCGAGTTTGACTTTGACTACTCATCCACCATTCGCATCTGCGAATGGTCCCCCTTCCCTGACAAGGGAAGGCTTATGGTTACTGAGCTTTCGATGTGAAATTGTTTGCGATTTGGGTTCAGTTAATATAATCATAAAACTTTCGAAACACTAGTCACAAAAAAGCCTTCCCTTGTCAGGGAAGGGGGACCGCGTCAGCGGTGGATGAGTAGTCCGTAGCAAACAAAAAAAGACACCTCATCCGTCAGCCGACAAGCGGCTGCCACCTTCTCCCACTGGAGAAGGCTTATGGTTACTGAGCTTTCGATGTGAAATTGTTTGCTATTTGGCTTAGTGGCGAACGCATAAAAATATTCGAAACATCGGTTAAAAAAAGCCTTCTCCAGTGGGAGAAGGTGGCACGGCAACGCCGTGACGG
>SVSX01000064.1 GCA_015064085.1 Oscillospiraceae bacterium
AGTGTTTTTAACGCAAAGGGTCCACCCGTTCCCATTCCGAACACGGAAGTTAAGCTTTGCAGTGCCGACAATACTTGGCTGGAGACGGCCCGGGAATATAGGTCAATGCTGACATAAAGGCTGTTGCCAATAGCAACAGCCTTTTTTGTATCTTTGGATATTTTCTTTCGTAAAACGGTGAGCCAAAAAGTTCTTGACAGAAAAAGAATAGAATGCTATAATCAAATTATACAATGAGTGCACCAATATAGAAGAAGGTTTTTTACCACGTAAAAATAAAATATTTGAGGTGAAAAATGAAAAACAGGCTTATAAAATATTTGATCACGTTCTTTATTTGGTCAATAGCAACGACTGCTTTTGCCATCGTGTACCTTATTAATGAAATGAAAAGTAGCATTATAATTGTGTTTTTGGTATATCTTTTAGCGGGTATTTTGTGCGAATATATAGTTAATGATGCTCCTGAGATGAGCTTCAAAAAAAGGGTACGCAACAGAATTTTATGTTTCCTCGGATGTATTCTTAATACCGCATTATCTTACTCAATGATCGCTTTCTTGATAGGTTTTTTCGGCAATAATTTTGATGGCGCTTTTGGTTTATTATGGGGTCTTGGCTATAAGATCTTTTTCGTCTTCTTCCTCCCGCCTTTGGTGGTGATATATCTCATCGGTATGTTGATATCCATTTTCAAATTGAGGAAAAGGGAGACCGATAATTAAAAAATGTGGACTGTCGTTTTTGACAGTC
Organism: Oscillospiraceae bacterium; assembly: GCA_015064085.1. Classification (GTDB taxonomy): domain Bacteria; phylum Bacillota; class Clostridia; order Oscillospirales; family CAG-272; genus HGM12713. The sequence continues at coordinate 754 of SVSX01000064.1, forward strand.
CCTATTTAACGTTATTTACTTGCAATTTTCTTAAGCTTTTCGGCAATTTCGGGGGAGAGCTCACCCGTAAAGGGAATATCCGTTGGAGAAATTCCAAATATTGTTTTTATGATGGTGAGAGCCGCTATGAAGCTACCCACATACGTTGGGTGCGATCCGTCTTCGTTATAAGGATCGGGAAGGTTTGGCGTATTTTCGGCTTCAATGAATGGGGGATCTACAAAAGCTACACCGACACCGTAAATCTTGGCTGCCTCACTGAAAGCGTCATTCAGCTTTTCGGAAAGCTCACCCTTGGTCAGTGAATATTTTTCATAGGCATTGTGCCCCTCTTTTTTGCGCCAAGTTCCGTAAAGAAAGACCGTTGCGCCATTTTTTTGACCTTTTTTGATAAAATGCTCGAGACCTTCAAAGTATGCTTCTCGCTTGACGGCGGGGGTGTTGCTCTGCTCCTGAAGTATAAGATAATCAAAATGCTCCGAGGCGAAAGCCTCCTCGATCTCATCATATCTTGGGTGTCCTTCGGTGGCGTGTCCCAACAGTGATTCGCCTCCCTTGGTGATGGCTCTGACAGAGACGGATATTCCTGCGCTTTCACACATTTTAGCGAATATTTCGGTTGGCATACCGTTATAGTATGTATAGCTGTTTCCTATAAAAAGTATTTTTTTCATTTTTGCTCTCCGTATTGATTTAATCCATTATAGCATATAAAAAAATTGATGTCAAGAGTGCCGTCCACCTATTGACACCTCTCGTTTTTTGTGCTATAATTGTCGGGTCATAAAAAATATATTTTTGGGGGATAAAATGACTGAAAAAAAGACACTTAGCGGAAAAACGCTGGCGTGGATACTTACCGCTGTATATTTTGCCAGCTACGTTACAAGAATCAATTTTTCCGCAATAATACAGGAAATAGTAACCGATACAGGATTTGAAAAGACCTCGCTTTCGATAATTCTGGTCTGCCTTTCGATAACCTACGGAGCGGGTCAGATAATCAACGGTCGCCTTGGCGACATAATAAAGCCTCAAAGGCTTATTTTGATCGGAATAACAGCGGCAACGCTTATAAACTTTATTCTTCCGCTCTTTTCGTCGTCGATCACTATGATGGCGATACTTTGGGCGATAAACGGCTTTGCTCAGGCAATGATGTGGCCTCCTATGGTGAAAATACTTGTGGCAACGGCTGATGACGCAATGTATTCCTATTCGGTCATAAGGATATCTTGGGGCTCTTCCTTCGGAACGATCCTTGTTTACCTTACCGCGCCGCTTCTTATCGGTCTTTTCGGCTGGAAGGGAGTTTTCGTGTGCTCAGCACTTGTGGGACTTACAATAGGTATAATATGGTTCTTTGCTCAAAAGAGGATATCGCTTCCCGATGATCTTGATCTTTCCTCAAGCGGTGAGAAGAAAAAGTTGGTTATTCCTAAGGTAACGATATTTCCACTCATTTTCATCGCCCTTGCGATTATCTTCCAGGGAATGCTTCGCGACGGAGTTACCTCGTGGATGCCCACCTATCTTGCAGAGGTCTTTAAGTTTGACAATAAGGTGTCGATACTTTGTACCCTTTCGCTCGCGGTGTTCAGTATAATCTGCTTCAGCGTTGCGGGTGGGATCTACCGTAAGTTCTTCAAGAGCGAGGTTGCCTGTGCGGGACTTATATTTGCCGTCGCGGCTATATCCGCTCTGATTCTTTTCATCTTCTTTGAAAGTCACGCAATAGTTGCCATTTTCCTTATGGCAATGGTCACGGGCTGTATGCACGGTGTAAACCTTATGCTTATCTCACTCGTGCCCAAGAGATTCAAGAAATACGGAAATATATCGACGATATCGGGTATCGTGAATGCTTGTACGTACGTCGGTGCGGCAATATCTACATATGCGATAGCGCTTCTTTCCGAGCGTATCGGTTGGAGAAACACTGTTGGAGTGTGGTTTATTATCGCTATCGTCGGAACAGTAAGCTGCATAGTTGCGCTCAAGCCCTGGAACAAATTTATTGAAAAATAATTTGAGAATCTTATGAAAAAAACTACACTTTTGATAATGGCTGCGGGACTCGGATCACGCTACGGAGGCAATAAGCAGGTAGACGGATTAGGGCCTCACGGTGAGATATTGATGCAGTATTCGATATACGACGCTGTAAAGGCGGGCTTTAACAAGGTGGTCTTTATAATCAAGCCCGAGCACAGATCGCTTATTGAGCGCTTTTGCGGCGGTATTGATGCTGAGGTCGAGTTTGTATATCAGGATTTCTCGTCAATTCCAAGTGTATATAACGTGCCGAGTGATCGAGTCAAGCCCTTTGGCACAGTACACGCGGTCCTTTGCGCGAGAGAGGTTATAAACGAGCCTTTTGCTGTGATAAACGCCGATGACTATTACGGCGCGGACGCTTTCAGAGTTATGAAGGCTGAGCTTGACGTTATGAGCGAGGGTCACGGCTGTATGGTGGCTTATAAGCTCAGAAATACCGTCAGCGAGAACGGCGCGGTTACAAGAGGTATCTGCACACTTGAAGGTGACGTGCTTTCCGCGGTGAAGGAGACCTATAAGATAACCGTCGATAAAAATGGTATAATAAGAGACGAAGAGGCGGGTATTCTTGATCCTGAGGCTCTTGTTTCAATGAATATGTGGGGATTTTTACCCTCTGTATTCGGTCTTATGGAGAAGAGCTTTGAGCGCTTTCTTGTGAATATTAAAGAGGGCGATATCAAGGCTGAGTACGTGCTCTCATCTATGATCGATGGGGCAATATCGGCTCACGAGCTGACACTCAGGGTGTTGAGCACAGACGCGGTCTGGTTCGGCGTTACCTATAAGGAGGACCGACCCTTTGTCGCAGATACACTGAGAAAAATGCACGAAATCGGGGAGTATCCCGAAAAACTCTTTTAAATGGATTGAATTCTGTACGAAAACATCTGCTATTTTGTACACATTTGAGTTTTTTTTGTGATATAATAACATCGCCAAATAAATGACCGAAGGTCAAAAAGGAGAGTTATTATGGAAAAGAAAAAAATTCGTTTTGCGGTTATTGGTACAGGCATCGGTTCGGTACATATCGACGGTATCAAGAAGATCCCCAACATCGCTGAATGTGTAGCTGTATGTGATATCGTTGAGGAATATGCTGTTGAGTGCGCAAAGAAATTCAACATTCCGAAGTACTATACCGATTACAAGGAAATGTATAAAGAGGGCGGATTTGACTGCGTTATCGTCGGAACACCCGACCAGTGCCATCTTGAGCAGTCTGTAGCGGCTCTTGAGGCGGGATATCATGTTCTTTGCGAGAAGCCTCTCGCAATGTACAGACATGAGCTTGACGCAATAGTTGATGCCGCTAAGAAGTCTGGCAAGAAGTTTATGGTAGGTCAGGTCGGAAGAAAGACCCCTGCCTTCGCACTTGCGAAGCAGCTTGTTGACGAGGGTGTTATCGGAAATCTCTTCTACGTTGAGTCCGAGTATGCTCACGACTATTCCGTTCTTAAGAGAGGCGAGTGGAGAAAAGATCCCAACTATCTCCGTCACGCTGTTGTTGGCGGCGGCTGTCACGCAATGGATCTCCTTCGCTGGATAGCAGGAAACCCCACTGAGGTCTTCGCTTACTCTAACCACAAGGTACTTACCGATTGGCCTGTTGACGACTGCACTATCGCTGTCCTCAAGTATCCCAATAACGTTATAGGTAAGGTCATGACCTCTATCGGCTGTAAGAGACCCTACACGATGCACTCTTCGCTTTACGGCGACAAGGGAACTATCGTGTTCGACAACACCTCCACAGAGCTTATCGTTTACCAGCAGTATCAGGAGGCATCTACAGGTAAGTACAGATACAGAACTATAAAGTATCCCGTTGTTCTCAACAATCACAATATGACCGCTGAGGTTGAGGATATGTGCAAGTACATCAACGGTGAAGCGGAGCTCGATCTCGATGCAGTTGAGGGAGCAAACACAGTTGTTGTTTGTCTTGCTGCGGTTGAGTCCTCTGCTACAGGTAAGCCTGTTGTTCCCGAGTACTACAAGTAATATTTTGATTTATGTGATCGCTTTTGCCGCTCTTTATCGGTGGCAAAGGCGATCTTTTTTTAGCTTGTTTGAGTTTTTTTGATTTGCTGTTGAAAAAATCTCTGAAATGGTGTATAATTACAGAGTACAGTGAGGTGCTTATGATACGTGTGGTTTTATGCGACCCGAGACGGGATTTCGGGGATATAGATGAATATGCCGAGAGGCTTCGGATACCGACGGTGTTTGGAGAGGAGATCTCTCATAAGCTGAATAAGAAGAGAAATGATGAGTCGCGCACACTCTCACTTGGAGCTCTTTGCGCCCTTCGTGGAATGATAGACTCTTCGGAGAGGCTTGAGATCACGACCTCTGAAAACGGAAAGCCTTTATTTATAAGGTCTGAGCTTCCAAGCTTTAATATATCTCATTCGGGACTCCTTGCCTCGGTTGCCGTGAGTGATCAGCCCGTCGGTGTGGATATCGAAGAGGTTAAGGAAAGAAAGGGTGCTCAAAAAATTGCGGAGAGGTTCTTTTCCGAGGGAGAGCTGAATTCGCTTACCGAAAACAGCTCACAGGCGCGCTTTTACAGAATATGGACAGCAAAGGAGGCGCTTTGCAAATGTGAGGGGCTGTCTCTGGCTCAGAATCTGAGGGTTCTTGACACACTTGACGCAGAGGAAAGCGGGGAATATTTCTTTTCACGGTACGATGTGAGATTTGAGGATTCTCAATATATAATGACAGTTTGCGCTAAAAACAAAACAGATGTGGAGATCACCGCTATGAACGGAGGAATAAAATATGACGAAATACAGAATTGAGCACGACTCGATGGGCGAGGTCAAGGTCGAGGCAGATAAATACTATGGAGCGCAGACCGAGCGCAGCAGAAATAATTTTAAGATTGGTGTGGGACGTGAGCCAATGCCCGAGGAGATAATTAAGGCGTTTGGAATATTGAAGCTGGCGGCGGCAAGGGCGAACAGGGAGCTTTTGCCCGAAAAAATGACCGAGAGAAAGCTTTGTGCTATTGAAAAGGCGTGCGGTCAGGTTATAGACGGAGAGCTTTCGGCGCATTTTCCACTTGTCGTGTGGCAAACGGGCTCGGGAACTCAGTCAAATATGAATTCCAACGAGGTCATAGCCAACAGAGGAAACGAAATATTGGGTGAGAAGCTTCTTCACCCGAACGATGACGTTAATATGTCTCAGTCCTCGAACGATACCTTTCCAACCGCTATGCATATTGCGGCGGTCCTGATAGCTGAGGAGAAGCTTATACCCGCCGTCGATGCACTTATCGCTACTTTCTCTCGCCTTGAGGCTGAAAACGAGGGGGTAATAAAATGCGGAAGGACTCATCTCCAGGACGCGACACCCATAACCTTTGCTCAGGAGATATCGGGCTGGAGAGCCTCACTTGAAAAGGACAGAAAGATGATAAAAGCGGCTCTTTCCGAGCTTTACGGCCTTGCCCTTGGCGGTACGGCCGTGGGAACGGGAATAAACGCTCCCGTGGGATTTGGAGAGCTTGTGGCGGAGAAGGTCGCCGAGATAACCGAGAAGCCATTTTTCAGTGAGGAAAACAAGTTCCACGCCCTTACCTCAAAGGACGAGCTTGTCTTCGCTCACGGAGCTATGAAGGCTCTTGCGGCGGATATGATGAAGATAGCCAACGACGTGCGTTGGCTTGCCTCAGGACCGAGAAACGGCTTGGGAGAGATATTCATTCCCGAGAATGAACCCGGTTCGTCAATAATGCCGGGAAAGGTAAATCCCACCCAGTGTGAGGCGGTAACTATGGTTGCGGTACAGGTAATGGGTAACGACGTGGCTGTCGGAATGGCGGCGTCTCAAGGAAATTTTGAGCTTAACGTATTTATGCCCGTATGCGCCTACAACTTTTTGCAATCCGCAAGGCTTCTTGCCGACTCCATAAGCTCGTTCAACGATAATTGCGCTTCGGGGATCGTTGCGAATAGGGAAAAGATGGACGAAAATCTCAGAAGATCGCTTATGCTCGTTACGGCGCTGAACCCGTATATTGGGTATGAAAACGCGGCAAAGACAGCGAAGCTTGCTCACGCCGAGAATATGACCCTCAAGGAAGCCTGCGTAAAGCTTGGTTTTTTGACCGAGGATAGATTCGACGAGGTGTTCTGCCCCGAGAAAATGGTTTAAGGAGAGAAAAATGATAGATCTTAGTGAATTTGGTAGAAAATATCCTTATAAAACCGAGCTTCATGCGCACACAAAGCCTGTCAGCAGTTGCTCACACATAAGCGCTGAGGAGCTTGTCGGGATCTACTCGGGATACGGCTGTCATTCGGTGGTCATAACCAACCACCTACACGGAAAGCGTTGGGCAGAGGGAGATCCCTTTGCGAGGGCTGAGGAATATCTCGAGGATTACCGTGTCGCAAAGGAAGCGGGGAAAAAAAGCGGACTTAACGTGCTTCTTGGGGTTGAGATAAGATTTACAGCCGAGAATATCAACGATTATCTTATCTACGGTGTCTCCGAGGAGGATATTCCGAGGTTTATAGGATATCTTGACGGGGATATTGAGAGATTTTACAAGGAATGCAAGACCGAGAAAAATCTCATATTGCAGGCGCACCCCTTCCGGGATAAGATGATGCCTCCGAAGCTTGACTGCATTGACGGGATCGAGACCTTTAATCTCCATCCCAGTCACAATTCAAGAGTTGGATATGCGGCTCGGTATGCGGCTGAAAACCGACTTTTTGTGTCGGGAGGGACAGACTTTCACGAAGAGCCTCACAAGGCAATGTGTCTTGCGAGAACGGCGGAGCGTCTGACCGACAGCTTTGACGTGGCGAGAATATTAAAATCGAGAGATTATTTTCTCGATATTTCGGGCAACTACATATTTGTGTCACAGGAATGAAATCTTTACATTTTCAGAGAAAAAACGAACACCACCAAGGATTGTCTTTGGTGGTGTTTTCCGTTGTTATAGATTTGATTTACGCTTACTAACTTTTTTATTTCAATATCTTTTTTCGAAATATCCTTCCAACGGTACAGATGTGTCGAAGAATTTCCCGTGTGAGCTCTTCGTCGATACCGGGCTTTGCGATCTGTGCGCAGGTCTCGAAGCTCAGATCTCCTTTATATCCTACATCTCGCATAGAGTTAATGAAATCCTCCCAATTAAGCTGACCCGCAAAGGGGGCAAGATGGCGGTCGAGAACACCGTCGTTGTCGTTAAGGTGGAGCGTTTTGAGCCTTGAGCCGAGGATCGGCACGAAGGTCTCAAATCTCTTTCCCACAAGGAGCATATGTCCTGTGTCAAGGCAGAAGCCAAATGCCTCTCTGCCTGCCTTCTCGTTGAGCTCATCGATCTGCCTTGCGGCATCGTGGGGGTTACAGCATATCGATTCGATGAATTTGCCATTTGAGTTTGTTGGGAGATTTTCAAGGCAGACAACGACCTTTTTGTCCTTAAGGGTGTCGATAAGGCTGTCGTACATATAGGCGTCAAGCTGTCTGCTCACGGCATATGGCTCTACCGATGAAGGAAAATGCTTTATCCCGTGAATAACGAGGTAAGGACAGTCTATAATGTCGCAGACCGCTATGATCTTTTTATAGACCTCGATCATATAGTCGAGGATATCCTTTCTTCCCGCAAAGTAAGGGGGGAAGGGGGCGTGTGCTTGAGCTATGGCAATGCCGTATTTCTTCATAGCGTCAAGGTGTGGGCGCATATATTCCACAATTTCGTCGACGCTTTTTTCATAAATGGAAAGTCTCTTGAGCTCGGTTGCCGTCTGTAGCTTATTTACGTTCATAAAGCAGTCGATATTGAAGTCAACTGCCTCAAATCCGGCGTCGGCTATATTCTTATATCCACCGTCTATATTGTTACTGCTCACCGCGGGTGCTGTTTGTACCGAGATCCTCATTTTATTCCTCCAAGCTTTAAATACTTTAAAAATTATATCATATTAAAAAAAATATGTCAACAACGGAGCGACAAAAATAATATCTGTTGAGTAAAAAGTATATCCTTGCTTTTTTTTGAGTTCTGTGATAAAATAATAGATGCAATATGAAAAACGAATTGAGGATAGATATGGAACTTAAAGATAGATACCTGAGGGCTAAAAGAGCGCTCTTTGATAAGGTCTATTCCGAGCTTAATGAGCGCCAGAGAGAGGCTGTCTTCAGCACCGAAGGACCGCTTCTCGTTCTTGCGGGAGCGGGTAGCGGAAAGACCACTGTGCTTGTCAAGAGGATAGCCTTCATAATAAAATATGGCGACGCGTATTTTTCAGAGGATATTCCCGCAAATCTGAGCGAGGAAAAGGTGGCGTCTCTTGAGTCTGCTTTGACGCTTTCAAAGGGGGAAATAGAGGAAATACTCCCTGAATTCACAAAAACTCCTTGCGCACCGTGGCAGATGCTTGCCATAACCTTTACAAACAAGGCGGCGGGGGAGATAAAATCAAGGCTTGCAGAGGTATTTTTGGACAGCGGAATAGCTAATGATATATGGTCGGGAACTTTTCACTCGATCTGTATGCGTATCCTTCGCCGATACGGCGACAGAATGGGATATGTGACAGGCTTTACGGTGTACGATACCGACGATACCAAAAAGACTATAAGCGACGTTATGAAGGAGCTTCACCTTGAGGACAAGGCATTGCCGATAAAATCGGTTATGAGTGAGATCAGTAAGGCAAAGGAGAGGCTTATATCTGTTGAGGATTTCGAGCGCGAGTACGCGGCAGATTTCAGACTTAGGCGTATAGCAAGGGTTTACGCAAAATATCAGGAAAAGCTTCACACCTGTAACGCGCTTGACTACGACGACATTATTATGCAGACGATACTTCTTCTGCAGAGGGACTCGGAGGTAAGGGAATACTACGCAAGAAAGTTCAGGTACGTATGTGTCGACGAGTATCAGGACACAAATCTTGCTCAATTCGAGCTTACAAGGCTTCTCGGAATGGGTTACGGAAATGTTATGGTAGTGGGCGACGACGATCAGAGCATTTACAAATTCCGCGGCGCGGATATCACCAACATTCTGGAATTTGACCGTACCTATAGGAATGCCAAGGTGATAAGGCTTGAGGAGAATTACCGCTCCACAAAGCCGATACTCGATGCCGCGAACAAGGTCATCGCGAACAACAAGGAAAGGCGTGGAAAGACCCTCTTTACCTCCCGTACCGACGGTGAGAAGCTGAAGCTTAAGCGGTGTGAGGATCAGAACGGAGAGGCGAACTTTATTATAGATGAGATAACCAAGGCGGTTGCCTCGGGCAGCCGAAGCTACAAAGACCACGCCATTCTCTATAGAACCAACGCCCAGTCTCAGGCGATCGAGAGAGCCTTTGCCAAGAGCGGTATTCCGTACCGTATGCTTTGCGGTCAGCGCTTTAACGACCGAAAGGAGATAAAGGATGTTGTGGCTTATCTCCAGACTATAGTAAATCCCGCCGATAACGTAAGGTTAAAGCGAATAATAAACGAGCCTAAGAGAAAGATCGGAGGTACAACGGTCGAGGCTGTTGAGCGGATAGCGGAGGAGCAGAATACCAATATGCTTGCGGTAATGGCTGATGCCCATAAGTATCCCGCGCTTTCCCGCTCGGTGTCGGTTCTTCACGGATTTTCAAATATGATCTTCGAGCTTAGACGGCTTCTTGATACCGATATAAAGCTCGATGCCTTTGTGAACAACGTCCTTGACCGCTCGGGATACAGACAGATGCTTATCGACGGCGGCGAGGAGGAGAAGGACAGACTTGACAACATCGAAGAGTTTATATCGGTCGTTGTAGATTATATGGAGAGAGCGGAAGAGCCGTCTCTTGGCGACTTTCTTGCCGAGAACGCCCTTGTGTCGGATGTAGACAAATATGACGAGAGCGCCGATGCGGTCGTTATGATGACGATACACTCTGCGAAAGGACTTGAATTTCCCGTGGTTTTCCTCCCCGGAATGGAGGACGGTATCTTCCCGGGAATGCAGAATATCCTTGCCTCGGATGCCGAAATGGAGGAGGAGAGAAGACTTGCCTACGTGGCAATAACGAGAGCGAAGGACCTTCTTTACCTCATACATACCGAACGCCGAATGCTTTACGGACGTACGGCGTATAATCCGATATCGCGGTTTGCCACCGAGATACCCGACGAGCTCATAGAAGAGGTGAGCGACGGAAGATCGCGCGCTCAGACATTCGAGCCTGTACGAGCACAGAAAAGCTATTATAGCACACCCGCAAAGGCATTTGAGGCAGAAAAGATAACTGTGACGGGCTCTCTCTTTACAAAACAGAGTCCCTCCGCGAGGTCGTCCTTCAGTGAGGGGGACAGGGTGCTTCACGCTACCTTCGGAGAGGGCGAGGTGCTTTCTGTTAAGCCTATGGGGGCAGACACCCTTTACGAGATAATGTTTGACAGAGTTGGAACAAAGAAGCT
>SVSX01000065.1 GCA_015064085.1 Oscillospiraceae bacterium
GGTGTTGACGTTTGCAAATTCGGGAAACAATGGGTCGTGTCTGTTGATGCAATGAAAAGGGAATACGGAAACGGTCATGAATATGAATAAATAAGGTCAACTTTTCCCCGAGAAGAAAATTCTCGGGGTTTTCTTTATTTTGGGTGTTGATATGTAGATCAAAATATGTTATAATAATATGTATATAAATTTATTTACGAGTGACGGTAATGGACAGAAAGATAAAAATTCTCGCGGTGTGCGGAGCTACCGCCAGCGGAAAGAGCGCTCTGGCGCTGGAGCTTGCAAGAAGATACGGCGGCGAGATAGTTTCCTGCGACTCAATGCAGGTTTATAAGGAAATGAATATAGGTACGGCAAAGCCTACAGACGGGGAGATGGCAATGGTGCGCCACCATATGATCGACGTGGCTGAGCCGTGGGAGAATTATTCCTGCGCCGAATACGTGAAGGACGCCGAGAGCGCGATCGAGGACGTGGCGGCTCGAGGAAAGCTTCCCATAGTCTGCGGCGGTACGGGACTTTATCTTGACGCGCTTCTGCGGGGCTCGGGATTTTCCGATGAAAGCTCCCCAGATCTCGTCTTGCGCTCGGAGCTCTTTTCGTTAGCTGAGCGGGAGGGAAATCTTGCGGTCCATAATATGCTGAGAGAGCTCGATCCCGAGAGCGCCGAGGCGACCCACCCGAACAACCTCAAAAGGGTCATAAGGGCGATCGAGATCTGCAAGACCACGGGAGAGAAAAAGTCAGAGCTTGATAGACGCTCACTTCTTGCTCCCGAAAAATACGACGCCACAGTTATTGCTCTGAGATATAACGACAGAGATATCCTTCGCGATCGCATAGAAAAGCGTGTGGACATAATGATAGAGCAGGGGCTCGAGGCTGAAACACGGCGACTTCTTGAGCTTGGGGTTTTTGATAAGAACACAACAGCCGCTCAGGCTATAGGATACAAGGAATTTCTCGGCTATTTCAGAGGAGAGAGCGACTTTGCGGAATGCACTCAGCTTTTGAAATTTGCCACAAGAAGATACGCCAAAAGGCAGATGACCTGGTTCAGAGGAAAGAGTTACGTTCAGTGGATAGACGCTGACGGCGGAAATGGTATAAAAAGTTTTAAAGAGATTGTAAATTCTGCCTCGGAGCTCTTTTTAAAATCCTGAATTTGTGGTAAAATAGTATGAATACAGACGAAGGGAGGGCGCATATGACAGACAGTACAAAGAAAATACTCGGCAGGGTCGGTATCGGTCTTTTGTGTATTGCTCTTGTCGCATACACGGTTTTTCATATGGTCAGCCTCTTTTCGAACGATATGTCCACCGTTGTGGTAAGAAGCTCGACGGAGACCACCGTGCTCGAGATGGGCGGGTATATTTTCAGAGACGAGACGGTCATCACCTCGGAATATAAGGGCGCTGTCGATCATCTGGTCGCTGACGGAGTCAAGCTCTCCGCGGGACAGAGCTATGCCGTGGTCTACGAGCAGGGCAATCATCAGAGCATCGCGGACAGAATAGCCGAGCTTGACCGACGGATCGAGATAATCGAGAACGCTATAGCTAAAGGAGACAGCCTTTCAAGGCTGCCCGAGATAAATCAGGAGCTTGATGCCGAATATCATTCGATAATGAAAAAGCTTTCCGACGGATATATCCGCGGTATCGATCGGGATATAGAGGATATGACGGTGGGGCTCGGTCGCGTGAGCCTGCTTACGAATGAGGATACCCCGCTTCCCGACACCGTTGAGTATCTCAAGGCTGAACGCGAGAGGATAAAGGCGGCAGGCGGCTCTTCCACAGTCCTGACTGCTGAAAAGAGCGGATATTTCTATTCAGAGGTAGACGGCTGCGAGGCGATATTTACCTCGGAGGCGGCGCTGAATATGACCCCCGAGCTCTATTCCAAATACAGCTCCTTCAAGCCCGAGGCGACTCCCGAGGAGGGAGTGGTCGCAAAGATGGTCTACGACAGCCAATGGTGGTTTATAACGGTGCTTTCCGAGACCGATGCCGAGATATTCGAGGAGGGCGTGAGATACCGAACCACCTTCACGGGCGGAAAGGATATGGATATACCGATGCTGCTCGAAAAGAAGACAGAGTATTCCGATTCGTCACAGGTGCTCCTTCGCTTCAGCTCGGACAGAATGCCAACGGGTTTTGATTTTGAAAGATATCAGAGTGCAGAGGTCGTCACCGAGAGCATAACGGGTATTAACGTTCCGAAATCGGCAACCCACAAGTCGGGCGGAAATATCTACGTTTATATACTGAGGGGAAGTGTGGTCTTCGAGAGGCGGCTTGATATCGTCTACGAGGGCAGTGACTATTACACGGCAAGAGACGGAGTCGAGGGAGATGAGTACGACACTTATCTGCAGAGCAACGACACTCTGATCCTCGACGGAAAAAATCTATTTGACGGAAGGATACTTGACTGATGGATCATTCATATCTTGACAGAAACGTTGCCGAGATCCGCGCGCTTATGGAAAAGGCAAAAAAAGACGCGGGACGGGATGGCGACGAGGTAACTCTTCTGGCGGCAATAAAGAGTGCCGAGGTTGAGGAGATAAAATATATCCACGAGCGGCTCGGGATCAACGACGTGGGGGAAAACAGGGTACAGCAGCTCCTTGAACGCTATGAGCAGATCAAGACCGATAAGCTGAGAGTGCATTTTATAGGTAAGCTGCAGACCAACAAGGTAAAATATATTATCGACAAGGTCTCGATGATACACTCCCTTGATTCACTGAAGCTTGCCGAGCAGATCAACAAGCAGGCTGAGAAGCACGGCATCGTGATGGACGTGCTGGTGGAGATCAACAGCGGTGAGGAGGAGAACAAAAGCGGTCTTATGCCGGATGAGGTCGCCGACTTTTGCCTTCAGCTGGAGCAATTTAAGTCGATAAATCTGCGCGGATTTATGACAATGGCGCCAAAATGTGAAAAAAAGGACGATTATTGTAAATATTTTTGTAAAACTTACAAACTCTGTCTTGACATTTGGACAAAAAAATTGCATAATATAGATAGGCCGATAATTTCGATGGGTATGAGCGAGAGCTTCTGCGAGGCGATCGCTGAGGGTGCTGATATCGTGAGAGTCGGAAGAAGTATGTTTAAAAAATAAAAATACATAAATTTACGGAGGTTATTATGAAAATCAAATTTACTCGCAAGGCAAACGAAGAAGACTTCGACGAATTTTCCGGTGAAGAGGAATACTTCGGCGGCTTCGATGAGAACGAAAACGATGAGGCGGCAGACGACGGATTCGCAGCTCAGCCTGAGGCTGTAGCGCCCACCTTCGGTGCAGCTCCCGTAGCTCTCAAGATCGTTAACCCCAAGGGATACAGCAACGCAACAGAGATCGCTGACTATCTTATGAACGGCAACACAGTCCTCATCAACATCGAGAGTATGACAAGAGAGAACGTTATCAGACTTCTCGACTACCTCTCGGGCGCTATCCACGTTATCGGCGGAATGATGACCAAGGTCGGTAAAACAACTATCGTTGTCGCTCCGAAAAATGTCGACGTAAGCAGCATTGAGGCAATGGTTGGTTCAGGAAACTGATCCCTTATATTCAAAACAAGCCGCACCACAGTATTATCTGCGGTGCTGCTTGTTTTACTTGGAGGATAAATGGATATTCTGTTTTTCTTACTTGAAGGAGTGGTGGCGGTATTTTTGTCTGCCCTTGAGCTGGCAATGCTGCTTCGCGCCATTCTTTCCTGGTTTATTATGGATGAAAATAAGTTCACGGGATTTCTTTACGCTATTACCGAGCCCTTTATCTATCCCGTAAGGAGACTTCTTGAGAAGATGAACTGGCTTCAGGGCTCACCGATAGACTTCTCGTTTATGATAACCTTTCTTATCATATCCTTTCTGCAGATATTGCTCAGCGTATGATAAGAGACGAAAATACCTTGCTTGAGGCAAGGGTGCGTGATCTTGTGGCAAAGGCGGAGAAGGGTGAGCCTGTGTTTACCGACTTTCTCTCGCCGGGTGAGGTCAGAGCGGTGGGCTCGATGGCGAGAGCCGCCAGCAGGGAGGTAAGCTGCTTCTTTTTCGGCGGATATGCTGAAGCCGAAAGGCAAAGAGGCTTTTTTCTGCCCGAATATATCGAGTCTCCCGAGCGCTTTTCGGATATAGCGCAGTTTTTTGACGGTGAGCCCGTGGTGTCGCTTCTCATAAGCGGAAGCGGATACAGAAGACTGTCCCACAGAGACTATCTCGGCTCACTTCTGGGGCTTGGACTTGAAAGATCTGTGCTTGGTGATATCGTTTTTACCGACAGTGAAAACGAGGAGGCTATACTCTTTTGCGATGGAGTCATCGCGTCATTTCTTGAGAGTGAGCTCCAAAAGATAGCGAACGATAAGGTCAGGGTTTCTCGGATCTGCGTGGCAGAGGACTTTGTGCCAAAGCGGAGCTTTGCGCATATCAGCGACACCGTTGCCTCTCCGAGGCTTGACTGCGTGGTGGCGGCTGTCTGCTCGCTGTCGAGAGAAAAGGCGTCTGCCGCTATAAGAGGCGGACTTTGTGAGCTTGAATATGAAACGGCTGAGCAGCCCGACCGAGCTGTGTCCGCTCCCGCTGTCCTCTCTGTGAGAGGGTACGGCAAATTTCGGATAAATTCCTTGTCCGAGCGGACCAGAAAGGGAAGGCTCAGGCTTGATGCCGATAAGTATATATGATCTGTGACCGCATCGGTCACGATGGAGGAATTGTTTTGATTTGGTGTTTTGTTATACTTGCGTGTGTGATCATTGACCAGCTTACCAAATGGGCGGCTGTGGCGTTTCTTGACGGCGAAGAGCCCTTCTCCCTGATAGACGGAGTCTTCAGATTTACATACGTGGAGAATGACGGTGCGGCTTTTGGTATGCTTGACGACCACAGGTGGGTATTTATGGTCCTTTCCTGCGTAGGTATCGGAGCGCTCTGCGTTTATCTTTGGAAGGTTGCCAAGGACAAAAGACTTGAGGGTATTGCCGTTTCGATGATAATCGGCGGCGGTATAGGAAATATGATAGACCGTGTAAGGCTTGGATACGTAGTTGATTTTCTCGATTTCTGCGCCTTCCCGAAGATATGGCCCTGGGTCTTCAATATGGCAGATGCCTTTGTCTGCGTTGGCGGCGGATTGCTTATTCTTTCGTTGACGCTTGAGATAATAGCCGAGTCGAAGGCGAAAAGAAATAGCGCTCAAGACGGCGGGAATAAAGAGGGTAATGATGAGTGACAGCTTGAAGAGCGCCCTTGAGGAGGAGCTCGCAGAGGCGATATCACTGTCGGCGGAGGAGTCCGACGCGGGTGTGCGAATAGACAGCTTTATTGCCGCAAGGTGCGACGTAAGCCGATCGGCGGTGGCAAAGCTTATAGAGCGTGAAAAGGTCCTTGTGAACGGAAAAGCCGTGCAGAAGAACTACAAGCTTCGGGGCGGCGAAACACTTGAGGTCGAGATCCCTCTTCCCGAGGATTCTACGGCAGAGCCCGAGGATATACCGCTCGACGTTGTATATGAGGACGAGGATATAATTGTTGTCAACAAGCCCAAGGGAATGGTGGTACATCCCGCCCCGGGAAATCCCTCGGGAACTCTTGTGAACGCTCTGCTTTATCACTGTAAGGGAAGCCTTTCGGGGGTCGGCGGAGTTGTGCGACCCGGTATAGTACATAGAATAGATAAGGACACCGCGGGGCTTATAGTTTCCGCTAAGAATGACTCATCGCATCTTTTTCTCTCTGAGGAGATAAAGGAGCACAAGGTATCGAGGATATATTACGCTATCGTTCTCGGAAATTTCAAGGAGGACGAGGGAACTGTCGATGCGCCTATTGGCAGGCATCCTGTGGACAGAAAGAGAATGGCTGTGATCCGAGACCCCTCCAAGGGAGCGAAAAGAGCGGTTACCCATTTCAGTGTGGTCGAGCGCTTCGGGCGCTTCTCTTTTGTGAGATGTGAGCTTGAAACGGGAAGAACTCATCAGATAAGAGTCCATATGTCAAGTATAGGTCACCCTCTTATGGGAGATACCGTGTACGGCGGCGGTGGTACGGACTTTGAGAGACAAAATAAAAAATATATAAACGGACAGTGTCTTTTTGCGGCGGAGCTGTGGCTGACCCATCCCGTCACAAGGGAGAAAATGCAATTTAAGGCTGAGCTGCCTTTTGATATGTCATTACTGCTTGAAAAGCTCAGAGGAGAACTAAGATAATGGGGAAATTTGACGGATATATTATAGCCAGTGATCTTGACGGAACTTTTCTCGGCAATAGATCCGACGAGATCGAAAGAAATGTGGAAAAGATAAAATACTTCACGTCGAACGGCGGACGCTTTACCTTCGCAACGGGAAGGATACCCGCCGCTGTCATAAATCTTTTGCCAAGATGCTCGGAGTATGTGAATTTTCCCGCCGTTATCTGCAACGGAATGTGGCTTTACGATATTTCGCAAAAGAGAGCGATCTTTGAGAGCTACGGAGACAGCGAGGCTATAGAGAAGCTATCGGTGGCTTTGTATAAAAGATATCCTCATCTCGCCTTCAGAGGCATCGGCGTGGGAGAGATCATAGCCTTTCAGCCCGATAATCGGTATATCAAGCAGGAGCTTAAAAGCCAGGATCTTTCTGTGAGGTTCGTGCCTCTTGAGCAGTGGCACAGCGAGAAATTTTTGAAGCTTACGCTGAGAGATGAGTCTGAGCTTCTCAATAGGATAAAAAATGAGATAGAAAAAGAATTTGAGGGTGTATTCGATGCATTTAAGTCGGGAGACGAACTGCTTGAGGTACAGCCCACGGGATTTTCCAAAGCCGCAATGCTTTCGGGGATCAGGGAGCGTCTCAGAGACAATGGCGAGAAGGTAAAACTCGTCTGCATCGGAGACCACGAGAACGACCTTGAAATGCTGCGGATAGCCGACATTGCCGCTTGTCCCTCAAATGCAATTCCCGAGGTCAAGGAGATATGCGACGTCTGTCTTTGCGATAACGACAGCGGTGCTGTTGCCGATCTTATTGAATATATAGAGGGTTTAATCGTATAACAAAATGCCACGGGGGCTAAAGGACAGTAAAAAAGCCGATATGGATTTGATTCCGTATCGGCTCTTTTTTATAGCTCTACCACTTTCGGTGGTGAGTAAGTGCGCTATTCCTGATAGTTTTTAGTGATATGCTGTCGCTTTGCAACAGCGTGATATTTTTGCTTCGCAAAAGTGATATTGCTCTGCAGGCAGAGCAGTTATATTCTATTCGCCTCCAAAACTCGCGTAGCGAATATCACGCAGCTTTGCTGCCTATCACTGTGAAGCAATAGAACTCGCCGTAGGCGAATAGAGTTGGCGTTGTGTCCTTAGGAACACAACGCCATAGCGACAGCTTTTTTAGTCTGCTGATTGCTTTTTCTCGAGATACGCGTCCATAAGAAGGGCGGGGAGCTCAAATCTCTTTATCTTCTTTGAGGTGTTCTTCGGGAACTCGTTCTCGGAGACGATAAGGATCTCCATCTTCTTGTAGGTCTGGACTACGCCATTTACCTCGTCAAGTATCTTCTGAAGCGCAGCCTCAAGCTCCTCGGGCGTGTATTCTCCCATAGTTTCCTTTGCGTAATCGTAATTCGGGTGGATAGCGGCAACTATGTCGTAGTCACCCTTTTTCTCGTTCATTATTCCAAGGACAACTGCCTCTCCCACAAGCTCGTTGCGAAGGAGATAAGCCTCAAGCTCCTCGGGGAATACGTTCTTTCCGTTTGAGCGGACGATAACGTTCTTTTTTCTTCCCGTTATAACAAGGAATCCTCTCTCGTCGATAAATCCGATATCTCCCGTGTGAAGCCAGCCGTTCTTCTTTACCTCCGCGGTAAGGTCGGGGCGGTTGTAATATCCGAGCATTACGTTGTCTCCGCGGTAGCAGATCTCACCCGTGCCGTCCTCCTGCTTGTCGATGATCTTCAGCTCACCACCGGGGAGCACAAGTCCCGCCGAACGGTCGCTGAAATAGGAGTCGTGGTTGACAGCCGCAAGGGGAGCGGACTCGGTGAGTCCGTAGCCCTGAATAATGGTTATGCCGAAATCCCTCATACCCTTTATGATCTCGGGGTCGATGGGAGCGCCGCCCGAAACGAGAAGGTCAAGCTTTCCACCGAGAGAGTCGTGGATCTCAGCGAAAAATTTTTTCTTTATCGCTATTCTTGCCGAATAGGGCTTTACGGCGTTTGTTGCCTTGATAACGTTTCTGACCTTGTTCTCAATACCCTTTTTGCGGATATTGGACCAGATCTTTTTGTACATAGTTTCAATGAGAAGGGGAACGCAGAGCATCTTTGTGGGGCGTATCTCCTTCATATTCTTCATAATATAGCGCACACCCTCTGAGAAAGCGACAGACGCTCCGCAGTAAACGGGGTAGAGAAATCCGCAGGTACATTCGTAAACGTGGTGAAGGGGAAGGACAGAGAGGGCGGTGTCGGTAGTGTCGACGTAGACCATCTTTGCAAGATTTTCAATAGTTGTACAGAGATTTCTCTGAGAGAGCATAACTCCCTTTGATACTCCTGTCGTACCCGAGGTGAAGATGAGTGAACAGAGGGCGTCAACGTCAATGGAAATATCGAAATAATCACGGTTTCCGCTCTCAAGGATAGTCTTACCCTCAAATATAAGGTCGGAGATATCGTCAAAGCAGATCTTTGTGACCGACTCATCGACCGACGCGAGCTTATGCTCGTATTTTTTTGAATAGAGGATAAGTGAAGCCTCGGAGATCTTCGCGATGTTTGCGATCTCCTCGGCGGGGATCTCCTTGTCGACGGGAACGACCACGCCGAGACCGCAGACGGCGGTCATATATGAAACGCACCACATATAGCAGTTCTCGCCCGTAACGATGATCCTCTTTCCCGCAAAGCCACGTGCTGTGAGTGCCGTACCGAGGGCATCAACGTCGGATTTGAAGCGGTTATAGCTATAGGGCTTATATTTACCGTCTACCTTTTGGAGAAACGCGGTGCTTATTCCAAATCGGGAAGCCGATTCGTCAAGCATCTCTCTGAGGTTGTGGATCTTTCTTGAAGGATAGAGCTTATAATTACTCATTTGATTTACCTCTTTTTAAAAGAATTTTTTCGCTGTCTTATTGTAACATCAATAAATCAACAGAATATGAATATTGGGTTAATATTTATATACTATCAGATTCGGACAGTCTCTCCCGCGGGGATCTTAACAGTTCCGTCTTCGCCCTTTGAGATAGCCACAAAGAGATCTGTATTTGTGGGATTGTGGAAGATCTTTCCGTCGCAAGACACCTCAAGACGGTAGAAGTCTCTGACGTAGTTGTATATCTCAATATTTGTGGCATACCAGATAGTATCGTTGTGCGCCAGCTTTTCCGCGAGCTTGATGATCACGTCCCAGTTTTGATCGTGGCAAAACTCATAGCTGTGTCCCCAAATATAGAAAAGCTTTGGCGTTGTGGGTTGAGATTTGGGATCAGCAAGGAATTTATCAGCAAGCTCCATAAGTCTCGGATTTTTATGATGGCATGTAGCGGGCATTCTGAGCCAGTCGGTGGGAATATCGAATTTTTCGGTTGAGACTGTGGTGCGGGCGTAGGCTATACCGCTTGCGGCGATCGCTTTTACAGCTGTATCGGATGTGTTTCCGTACGGATAAGCCATTCCGCGGCAGATACCGCCGAACATTTCTTCTATGTTTATTCTGTCAATAAGGATCTCGTAGGTCGCGCGTTCGATAGGGCACTGGTGGAGCTCGGGGTGTGTCAGCGAATGAACAGCCACCTCGTGCGACGAGTTCGCGAAAAGGTTGTAGGTCTCTTCTCGTGTCATGCGTCTTGAGACAGTTGTGTTATAGCTGTCGGGTAGGGGATCGTCTCCCTTATAGAAGAGTCCCGTGTTTATATTGAACGTGCCCTTGAGTCCGTAATCGTCGAATATCTTAACAAGCGGTATGTCGGCGGTAACACCGTCGTCGTAGCTGAACGTGAGCGCGCGGACACGTCCGCCGGGGAATCTTAAAAGGTAATTCATTTGATAATACTCCTTTATATTTATTGTCTGCCCACAAGGAAAAGATATTCCTCGTAGCTTATGATTATTTTCAATGTGGCGAGAAGGGCATTTGAGGTCATACCCGAGGGGAGACCGAGCTTTTTCGCAAGCTCGTCCCGCTTCTTGGCGCTTTCCTTTCCTCCCATAAGTCCGTCGCGAAAAAAGTCCGCCTTTGAAAGAGGATTTTCAAGATAGCCCTCGTAGGCTTCCTCGCTTTCATAGGGCTTCAGAAGGTCGTGAAGCAGGGTAGCTTCCATTCCCTCGACCCCAAGCTTTCCCTCGGCGGAAAACTCTTTTTTACGCTTTTCCTTGCCCATTATTTCGGGAGTGTAGAGCTGTATTATTCTGTCTCTCGGGATAGCCGAGGTGATGTGTGAGCGGATCAGCTTGCCCGCGCCGTCGCTGTCGGTCAGAAGGATAAGCGGCATTTTTTCCGAGAGCTTGCGGAAAAGGGCGAGCTTTTCATTTTTCTTGAATATTCCAAAGCCGTCGGTGGTGAGTATCCGCGCGTCGCAGATAAGCTCCAGCCTCAGCTTGTCGTATCTGCCCTCAACGATTATCGTGTAGGGTATTTTTAGTTTTTCCATATTATCTTCCAAAAATCAAAAAATATACGAGCACAGCCCCTCCGAGGACTATCCTATAGATGCCAAAAGGGGAAAAGCTGTGGCGCTTTACAAAATCAGTGAGAAATTTTATCGATATGAGCGAAACGAGAAAGGCGGTGGCAGAGCCCACAGCAAGGAGCAGTGCCTCAGTAGGTGTCATAATTATCCCCGTGCCTACAAACTTTGCCGTTTTCAAAAGACTTGCCCCAAGCATAGTGGGGATAGCCATAAAAAAGGAGAATTCCGCGGCGGCGGTCCGTGAAAGACCGAGGAGCGACGCGCCGAGGATCGTAGCGCCCGAGCGCGACGTACCCGGTATCAGCGAAAGGACCTGAAAGACACCGATGAGAAGGGCGTGTCGGTAGCTTATCTTCTCGGTGTCGCACACCGAGGGGGATCTGCCACCTCTCCGCCTCTCAAGGAGGATAAACGCCGCGCCGTAAATGATAAGTGCGAG
>SVSX01000066.1 GCA_015064085.1 Oscillospiraceae bacterium
CTTGCGCCACTCGTGGCGCAAACTTCACTTCGGCGGCAGCCGAAACTTCACTGCGCGGCAACTTCACTCGCCGAAGGCGAACTTAGTTGTCGAGTCGTCGTGTGAGACACACGACCGACTCGACGTGCCCTGTCCTCGGGAACATATCCACAGGCTGTACCTCTCCTATGTGATATCCCAGCTCACTGAAATATACGCAGTCCCGCGCCAGCGTGTCCGGGTCGCAGGAGACGTAGACGATCTTGGGAACGGAAAGGGAGGCGAGACACTCCGCAAGCTCTTTTGTAGTACCCTTTCGCGGAGGATCTATAATGACTGCGTCGGGGCGCACTCCCCCCGCGTATTTTAGGATAGTCTCTCTGTCAGAGGCGTCGGCACAGTAAAACTCGGCGTTCTTCACGCCGTTGCGCTTGGCGTTCTCCCTCGCGCATTCGACCGCTGACTCTACAATTTCTATTCCCACAAGCTTTTTCGTTTTTTTCGCCACCGAAAGACCGATAGTGCCCGTTCCGCAGTAAAGGTCCATAAGGACCTCGTCGCCCCGAAGAGAGGCTTTCCTTGCCGCCTCCCCGTAAAGCACCTCAGCACCGTCTCGGTTGATCTGATAAAAGGAGTCGGCGCTGATCTTGAAGCGCAGGGAACAGAGGATATCCTCAATGTAGTCTTTGCCGAAAAGGGTGACAAATCGATCTCCGAGCACCACGTTTGTATTCTTTTTATTTATCGACAGAAGGATACCGACTACCGCGGGAAATCTCTCTCTTATCTCATTTACAAATTTCTCTGACGCGGGGATATTTTCGCCGTTTATCACAAGGCAGAGCATTATCTCTCCCGTTTTCTCACCGATGCGGAGATAGATATGGCGCAAAAGTCCGTGTCCGTTCAGCTCGTCGTAAACCGTCCAAGCCTCTTTCTCGGCAAAGGCGCAGACAAAGCTTACAATAGCCTCAAAATTTTCGTTCTGAAGTGAGCACCCCTCGGCGGGAACGATATTGTGGCTCTTCGAAGCGAAAAACCCCGCTCTTATCCTGCCCTTGAAAAGGCAGACGGGGTACTGACCTTTATTTCTGTATCCCTTCTCACCCGAGGGAGAAAGAACGGGAGCGACCGCCACCGAGGGCAGTCCCGCCTTTCTGAAGGCATTCTCAACGTAGGCTCTTTTCAGCTCCAGCTCGTGGGAATAGGTAATATGGCGGTAAACACAGCCTCCGCAGGAGAGGGGGACGGAGCAGAAATCCTCCTTTGCCCTATGCTCCGACGGTGTTATCACGCGACAGAGTCTTCCCACGAGAAAGCTCTTGTTTACCTTTATGATCTCGACCTCGGCGGTGTCGCCCGTTACAGCGCCCTTGACGAATATTACCCTTCCGTCCTCGGCGTGACCGATGCCGCAGCCGAGATTGTTTATCTCTTCAATATGTGTGGTGAGCAGATCACCCTTTTTAAGCATAACCGTTACCTTCTTTTAAAATGTCGCAGAGGATCAGACGTAAAATTCCTTGCCGTCCTCAAGGCGCAGACAGCCGAGAGCGCCGTCAAAAGCCGCGCCGCAGTCGATGTGGATCGAGCTCTCGCCGTAGAAGATCCTGTTGTTTCCTCCAAGCTCGGAGGTGGGGATATGACCGACTATTACGGTGACACCGTCAAAATATCTCTCATCGGGGGAGAGGGGAGAGGAAATGAAATCCTCGGGCATATAATCGTCGAGTGATGCGTCGGGGTCAAAGTCGCTGATACCCGCGTGAACGAGGAGATAATCCTTGCCGCCCACCGAGACCTCCTCGTAAAGCGCCATATCCGAGAGGTAGTCGATCACTCCCTCACGCATATCGGCGTCCAGCGCCTTGAAGCCCTCTATCGTGGTAGCGCCGCCGTTTGCCATCCATTCAGTCATTTTTGTCAGCGCGTCGCCGTCGGGAGCAGAGCCGAGGAGCATCTTATCAAGTGCCGTAAGCAGCTCGAGGGCGTTGTAGTCAGCCTCTCCGAGGATAGGCAACACGTTGTATCTCATACTGACGTCGCAGATGAGCCCTATGGGGTCTTCACCGTAATCCACCATATCTCCGAGTATATACATAACGTCGGAGTCCTTGAATCGTATGTCGGAAAGCAACTGCTTGAATTTTTCGTAATTACCGTGAATATTTGAAACGACGTAGGTCATAATTTTTCTCCTTTTATCTTGTTTTAGATGTATTTTACTTTGTTGTTAAAGAATATTTCGCACTCTATCTCAGGGTCAGCCTCGCGTATAAGCTCCGCGAGCCTCTGACACACGGGGAATTCTGTGAAGAAATGCCCCGCCGCGATCAGATTCATACCTTCCTCGGGGGCGTCCGCCATATGGTGGTATGAGATCTCTCCGCTGACGAAGGTGTCAGCTCCCGCAACTCTTGCCGCCGCAACGTCATCAGAGCCGCTTCCGCCGAGGACTGCCACGCGGCGTACCGTCATTCCCGCGTCGGCAAGTGCCACCGAGGGCGCGCCGAGGGTGTTTTTGACTCTTTCCGCGAACTCCTCAGCCGAGCAGGGAGATGCGAGAGTGCCTATTCTGCCTATCTCCTCGCCGTCGACACCGAAGGGAGCTGTATCCTCTACGCCGAGCCGCCCCGCGAGAATATCGTTGACGCCTCCCGAGAGCGCGTCCAGCCTTGTGTGGAAGGAGAACGCCGAGAGGGAATTTTTTATAAGCTTTATAGTCCTCGCCGAGACAGCCCCCTCCTCGGAGACAGCCTTCAGTCCCTTGAAGATAAGCGGGTGGTGGGAGACTATAAGCTGACAGCCCTCTTTTGTCGCCTTGTCGATCGCCTCGTCGGTAATATCGAGGGTCACAAGGACCTTTTTTACCTCCGCGTTGCCGTCGGGACAGCACATAAGTCCGTCGTTATCCCACGGGCAGGAAAGGGAGCGTGGGATCTTCATATCAAGAAAAGCGTAAAGCTCTTTTATTTTCATATTCAAAACCTATC
Organism: Oscillospiraceae bacterium; assembly: GCA_015064085.1. Taxonomy (GTDB): domain Bacteria; phylum Bacillota; class Clostridia; order Oscillospirales; family CAG-272; genus HGM12713. Next base: position 2,973 of record SVSX01000066.1, read on the forward strand.
CTTTCAAAATTCTGTCTATTTCGAGGAGAAGACTCTCCTCCTCCTCCGCGTTGCCGCCCGAGAGGAGCTTACCCCTCCGACGGGTCTCGTATACGCCCTTTACGTAGGCGGCGTATTCACGAAAAACGGGGGTGTCGGCGATGATATTTTTTCTTCCGAAGATAAGCTCGACGGGGGAATATGCCTCGCTCTCTCCCGTATATTCGGCAGAGATTATCTGATATATCTTGTCTTCCTTCACAAGGCTCTCGCCGATTATCGTATATCCCTCCTCAAGGAGAAAGGCGCGGAGCTTTTCGGCGTGGGTCATAGGCTGAAGGATAAGGCGTATTTTTCTATTTTTTGTCCAGGTCGCGTCGGCGATGATGTCACGAATCAGCTCGCCTCCCATACCGCAGATCACGATATCGTCGGGGGAATATTTTTCGATCCCGCAAAGCCCCGCTGCGCGGAGCACGGTGATCTTTTTGGAGAGTCCCGCCCCGCCGACGTTTATCATTGCCCTTGCTACAGGCCCTTCGTTTATGTCGGAGGCGACAGCGCGTCGTATCTTTCCGAGATTGCAGAGATATATGGGGAGGTAGGCGTGATCCGAGCCCACGTCGGCTATCACCGAGCCCTGACGGACAAAAGCCGCCGCGGCGAGAAGTCTTTCAGAAAGCTTATTAGAATTCATTTTTCCTCACAAGAATTTCAGGTGTTGATTTTGTTATGGGGGCTGCGGCAACAATGTGCAACAGCCCCCGAAAGCTTATAAAATTATTTTTTTGAAGCGAGATACTCGTTGATCTTTGCAACGAGCTCATCTGCGTCTGTTCCGTGTACCATACAAGCCGCCTCTATAGACTCACCTCTTGCGGAGGGGCAGCCGAGACAGTGCATTCCGATCTCAAAGAAGAACTTAGCCGTGTCTATATCGTAATCGAGAACGTCACCGATTATGCTCTTTTTGGTAATTTCCATATTTGTCTCCTTTCCGAGCAGAAGCTCAGGTTATTTTACAATTATATTATATCTCCAAAATCGCTCTGTGTCAATAGAAGATATTTTAATTATTTGCTTTTTTGGCAGGATATATCCTGTAAAGATGTCTTATATTGAGATCCTCGGGCATATCGAGTCCGTGAGAGCCCGAGCCCTCGTCGATCTCGTGACAGCCGTGATCCATAGCAAATCCAATAAGTGTGTTGTGAGACCTCCAATGCTTTTCGATAAGCCTATAGAAAATACCGAATGTTTTGGAGTTAGCTCTAAGCTCACTCAGAGCCTCAATACTCTCGGGGGCGTGCTTGTGCATAGCCGAGTCGTAGTTGCCGTTGTAGACCACAACAAAATCGTATTTATCCTCAAGAATGATCTCAGCCGCCTTTGCGTTTGCTTCCTCGTAGGTGGGGTAGATGAAATAGTCCATATCGCGCTCAAGGAAGATGTTTGCGATGCTGCATTTTTCCACGGCAACAATGACGGGCTTTTTAGCGGCTCTGAGGAGAGCGTCGAAGATTGTATCGATCTTCAATACGGGCTTTTCGTATTTTCTTATGCCGTGTACCTCGGGCTGAGCTCCCGTGTACATAGTCGCGAAGCATACGGGGGTCACCGAGGGCATAACGGTGCAAAGAGGGAGCTTAAGCTCGGTGAGGGTGTCTGCCTCCTTCATAAGCTGAGGGTACTTGTCGGCGATCCATTCGGCAATGGCGTCGGGATTATACATAAAGATCCTGTCGGCTTTTTTGCCCTCGAGTGCGGAATCGACGTAGTCTGCAAGCTCCTTTGAGGGTGATGCGGCGTGTTCGGGAGGCTCTATTCCCATAGCGTAGCAGAGAGCGGAGCAGACAGAGTCCATTGATCTTTCGTTTAGATTCATAATATTCCTCCACAAAATATTTTACGGTTAAATTATAAAGCCTGTGTGACGGTTTGTCAATACGTTTTATATTTTTCTCAACAAATCAGAAATCGCAAAAGAAATATTAAACCCGAAGAAAAACAAATTATTAAGAAAATATCTCAAGGAGTATTTGCTGACTATATCAGAATCTTGACACTTTGAAATCCTCGCCGCAGATACAATCAAACTTTGGCTCACGTACCCAATGAGGCATAAACCAGCGCATATTTCCATGCAATCTGTGGTCAGGATCATATACTCCATATGTCAGTATAGATGATTCAGGTGGTAATCCTGTTCCGGGTTCAATGTCTATTATTCCTATTTCGAGACAGCATGGTCCGGGAGCCATTCCCGAGAATACTCCACGAGTTGTGGCAACCACCACACGATTATGCTGCGCAACGACATGATATATCATTGATATGTGCGATACGTCATGGAACAAAAGCGCTTCCTCACAGTTGTGAACGTAAAGATAATCAGCCACAACGTGTTCGCCCAATACAAATCCATATCTGAATCCCTGAACGGATAGATTGCTCAGTACATTGTTGTCATTCTGATCGGCTGATGCAATGAGCCCTGCCGCAATACAGGGATTTGGCATAAGCTTTTTATCCAGTATAGTATCTCCGATCTGATCGTCAAGGCAAAATTGGCAGTCTCTGATATTGATTCTGTTTATATTCTGCAAATTGACAGCGGTTTGGGTAGGATACATTTTTTCCTTATCAAGTTTTACCTGAAATTCAAGATTTGCCATTGAAAACTGAGTATGACTGAATTTTCCGATATGCTCGTCTCCTATTGGAGCTGACAATATTGACCAAGGGCGTTCTTCCGGATTGTGGATCTCCGGAGCGTCCCAGGTAGAAATAATTCTGGTATTGTTTTTTTGCTGTGTGCCAAACCTTAGCGGTTCACGTCCTTTTTTCTCACAAAAGTCAAGAGGAAGTACGGCATAAGTGGTAAGCATTCTGCATGGCATTTCACCCATAAGCTGAATGTTTGCGCTGCCCGGTGGAATTATAAGCTGAGCGCGAACCTGCCTTCCCTCATATTCTTCTATTCCGGGAGATGCGACGATATATCCTCCGCTTGTATATGGAAAGAATATCGTTCCTCCTCCTCGCTCAGTAGCATAGTTTATGGCTGACTGTATAGCGGCGGTATCGTCAGTAACGCCGTCGCCTTTTGCTCCAAAATCCATTACGTTGATCTCGTACATAATACTTTACCTCCTTATTTTTTAGGATAAAATTCAAGAGTATTATAACATATTCTGTAAAAATGTCAACAAACGAATAAAAAGAGTCAATGATATACAATAAAAAGTCAATATATTGTATATACCTCTTAGGTTTTTTTAGAAATGCCTGAGGATAAAAAGATAAGCGTGGGGTGAAAATGCCGTTATACGTTATTTTTTCACCTTCTCCGAGATTTTCGCAAAGTTGGAAACCCACCTTGCGAGAAAACTTATTGGGTGTACAAAGGGTGTACGCACCCCTTACTTCTTCACTATTCACTATTACCTATTACTTAAATTCCGTGCGCCAATTTAGTGAAAAGTGAAGAGTTAAGAGTGAAAAAGTAAAAATTCCGCACGCCTTCGCGCACGGAATTTTTGGCACCCGCAACGGGAATTTGCTCCGTCTCAGGACGGCTTCCGAAGCGGAAGCGACGGAGCAATGTTGCGAACCCGATTCAGCGACAGAGTCGCTGAGCAGGTCCGATCCGGGCGAGTACAAAAGAAAACAGAGCCACAAAAGCACCCGCAACGGGAATTTGCTCCGTCTCAGGTCGGCTTCCGAGGCGGAAGCGACGGAGCAATGTTGCGAACCCGATTCAGCGACAGAGTCGCTGAGCGGGTCCGATCCAGGCGAGTACAAAAGAAAACAGAGCCACAAAAGTGGCTCTGTTTTCTTTGGCACCCGCAACGGGAATCGAACCCATAACTAACCCTTAGGAGGGGTTTATTATATCCATTTAACTATGCAGGCGTACGTAACGAGGGTATTATACCACATTCGCGTGGATTTTTCAAGAGGAAAAAAGATATTTTTTATCTTTTTTCCTCTGTCTCGCCCGAGAAGAGCTCGGCGTAGCGCAGAGCCGCCGTCTCCACCGCCCACTCGGCTTCAAACGAGCTGTCGGTGTTACCTCGGATCTCGACAATACAGTCGGCTATGCTCACCGACCGCCGCTTCAGCTCCTCGCAAAGCGCCGCTATCAGCTTCTTGTCTATCCTCATTCTGTCCGATGTGACAAGAACTCTTGTGGGCAGTGTGACCGACGAAAGCTCGATGATCCTTCTCACTATCCGCCTTATTATCTCCACCTCGTCGAGCTCGGTGATCTCTCTGTGGGCTGAGTGGGCGGGAGATGTGGGAATACCGCCGACTATCAGCCTATAGTCGGTATGATCCCCAATAGTTACAAGCAGCACGGTTTCCGAGGGATATCTCATCTCAGAGAGCTTCGATACGGCAGAGATCTCGGTGACGGGTTCTGCGAATCCAAAGCCTATCACTCTTTCGGCAAGGGCGGAAAACCCCTGTTTAGGTGTGTCGGCAACGACCGCTCCTATACAGTATCTGTCCTCAATGGCAGCCGAAATTCTTTCCCGTACCGCAAGAAGAAAACGTTCCGAGTCCTCCTCGTAGGTATATATTCGGTTTCTCGTTATTCTGTCGGCGGCGAGGGTATTTCCCGAAAGGTCGGAAAGGGAATAGAGAAATTTGTCCTCACACAGCTTCAATGTGAGAACTGTCAACAGCTCCGAGGGATAAAAGAGCTCGGCGGTGTCCCATTCCTTTCTTATTACAGAGCTCTCAAGGAGCTCTTTTACAGCCTTTCCTGCCGTCATAGCGCTGACACCGCAGAGCTCTGCGAGGCGGGTGCGTGTCATAGGTCCTTCGGAAAGCAGTGCCGAGATCAGCCGACGGGCGGTCTCACGCTTGATTCCGTTTAAATTCAATGCTTCTATCTTCATAACCCGTACATTATACAATAAATTTTCTCCGCTGTCAACTCACTCTTGCAATTTGCCGTCGGTTGTGTTAAAATATCAATATATGATCTGATATATGAATGGAGATAAAATGGGATTTTTACCGATAAACAAGGAAGAGATGGAGTCTCTTTCCTGGGACAGAGCCGATTTCGTATACGTAACGGGTGACGCCTACGTGGACCACCCGAGCTTTGGCGTGTCTATAATCTCGAGGGTTCTCGAGGACGCGGGCTTCAGAGTGGCGATACTCTCCCAGCCCGACTATAAAAGCTGTGACGCCTTCCGTGAATTTGGAAAGCCGAGACTCGGATTTCTCGTGACGGCGGGAAATATCGACTCTATGGTGGCGCATTACACCGTTTCGAAAAAGAAAAGGACCTACGACTATTATTCACCGGGCGGCAAGGCAGGGCTTCGTCCCGACCGCGCGACGATCGTCTATTGCAACAGGATACGTGAGGCATACGGTGATATACCGATAATCATTGGCGGACTTGAGGCGTCCTTGCGCCGCTTTGCTCATTACGACTATTGGTCGGACAAGATAAGAAGATCGATACTCGTTGATTCGAGAGCCGATATACTCACCTACGGAATGGGCGAGAAGATACTTCTTCGAATAGCCGAGCTTCTCGACAAGGGAGTGCCGATAAAGAAGATAAGAGACGTTCGCGGCTGTGTTTACCTTGCCTCTCCCGAGGATAAGATACACTTTCCAGTGGCGGCTACCTTTGATTATAACGAGCTCAAGAGCAACGACAGAAAATACGCCGAGGCGTTCGGTGTTCAGTATAAAAATCAGGACGCCGTAAGCGGAAAGGCTATAGTTGAGCTTTACGACGGCAAGGCGCTGGTTCAGAATCCGCCGATGCCACCTCTTGAGAGAGAGGAGCTCGACCGAGTTTATTCTCTGTCTTATATGCGCACATATCACCCCTCCTATGAGCCTCTCGGCGGCGTTCCCGCTATCGAGGAGGTGCGGTTTTCGATAACGCACAACAGGGGCTGCTTCGGCGCTTGTAACTTCTGCGCCATTGCCTTTCATCAGGGAAGGACTGTGCGTTCAAGGAGCAAGGAGAGCGTTCTCAGTGAAGCAAAGAAGATAACCGAGATGAAGGATTTCAAGGGGTATATCCACGACGTAGGCGGACCTACGGCGAATTTCCGCTATCCCGCCTGTGACAAGCAGCTGAAGAGCGGTGTCTGCGCCGAGAGAAAGTGTCTCGCGCCCACTCCCTGCAAGAATCTCAAGGTCGATCACAGTGAGTATATGGATATCATCTCGTCGATAGAGCAGCTTCCGAGGGTTAAAAAGGTGTTTATACGCTCGGGGATAAGATTTGACTATCTTATGCAGGACAAAAACGGCGAGTTTTTCAAAAAGCTTGTGCGAGACAACGTGAGCGGACAGCTGAAGGTCGCTCCCGAGCATTGCTCCTCGGCGGTCCTTTCCTGTATGGGCAAGCCGAATTTCGGAGTTTATGAAGGATTCAGACACAGATTTTTTGAGCTGACTAAGTCTATGGGCAAGGAACAGTACCTCGTTCCGTATCTTATGTCGAGCCACCCCGGCTCAAGGCTTAGCGATGCCCTTGAGCTTGCCCTCTGTCTCAAGAGGGATAAGTACGCTCCCGAGCAGGTTCAGGATTTCTATCCCACCCCGGGAACTGCGTCAACGGTGATGTTCAAAACGGGTATAGACCCCCTTACGATGAAGCAGGTATACGTGGCGACCGACTATCACGAAAAGCAGCTTCAAAGGGCGCTTTTGCAATATAACAAGCCGCAGAACGCGCCTCTTGTGAGAGAGGCTCTTAGAAAGCTTGGGCGTGAGGATCTCATCGGAAACCGACCTGAGTGTCTGGTCCGTCCCGAGACGGCGCGAAAGCCCGATCTCAGAAAGGGAGCGGACCGCCGCCCCGCTGCCGAACGAAGAGTGCAGGGGTCTAAAGCCTCGGGCAACAAAAAGGCTTCTCCAACAAGGAAAAAAAGATAAAAACAAGGGGCTTATAGCGTGATACTCTTAAAGGAGTATCACGCTATCTCTATTCGCCTTCGGCGAGTTCTATTGCTACGCAGTGATAGGCACCTGCGGTGCGTTATATTTGCTTCGCAAGTTTGGTGGCGAATAGAATATCACTGAAGCCGCAAGGCTTCAATATCACTGTCGCTGCGCGATAATATCACTCTTTGCGTCAGCAAAGAATATCACCTTAAACCAAAAGAAAAAGAGAGAACATTTCGGCTATGAACCGTCTGTTCTCTCTTTCTGCCTGTAATATGGGTTTGGGCTTAGCCCGTATGCGTTTGATTAGTCAAATGCGATGCTCGCGCTTTTGTCAAAGCAAAAATTCTCCGCTAAGGATATCACGCTATCGACAGCCCCTTTAATATTTTCACCTAAGCAGAGCAAGGAAAATAAACTGTTAATGAGATCGGAGATTGACGGAATAGCGCCGTCGGTGTCGGATCTCGAAAGAAACAGGATAAAAATTCCTATGGCAAATATTATACCGTCTGTTTAAAAACGGGGGAAGGACGGTAAAAATATAGCTGTAAGGAAAAGATATTTCCGAGAAAGGCTTGGTTATAAAAGATGAATGTAAAACGAGGAGATATATATTACGCTGACCTTAGCCCCGTGGTCGGCTCGGAGCAGGGAGGTCTCAGACCCGTACTGATAATACAGAACGACGTGGGAAACAAGTACAGCCCAACAGTCATTGCCGCCGCCATAACCTCGCGGCTCAGCAAAACGCGGCTTCCGACCCATATAGATATCTATGCCGACAAGGTGGGGCTCACCAAGGACTCGGTGGTGCTCCTTGAGCAGATCAGAACCCTTGACAAGAGGCGTCTTAAGGAAAAGATGGGGCATCTTGACGACGTGGTTATGAACGAGGTGAACTCTGCCATTGCCGTAAGCTTCGGGCTTGGCGAGAGTGTGGCGGCGTCGGCAAC